>NZ_SIHJ01000006.1 GCF_007859765.1 Posidoniimonas corsicana | reverse complement strand
GCTGAGGGAGCGTGAACTTCTTCGGGGCACGGTGATGCCAGTAACGACGCACCGTCCGACGACCCAGCTCGTGGGCGGCAAGCAGCAACGCGATGGGAGACTTCGTCGTTCGCACCCACACCGTACGGAAACAACACTACCTACAGTTTAGCTAGCAACGATAAGATTTCTACAGAGCTAGTTTTGTCCGCTTCGCTCGTGTTTTTGGACAATTGAGAAGCGGACAGAACCCACGGCCGGCGGAGGGCGACGCCTTGTTGCGCGGTTGGTGGGCTACTCGGGCTGGATCCAGAGGACCGGCGCCTGGGGCGTCAGCTCGGCGGCGCCGGCGGGGTGGGACTCCTCGGCGGTGACGCGGCCGGTGCGCGGGTCGATCCAGGCCAGGCGGCTGGCGGCCGGCAGGTCGAGCTTGGCGGGCCGGTCGTTGTCAAGCAGGTAGACCAGCCGCCCGCCGGTGGGCGAGCTGAGCGTGAGCGCGGCGGCGCCCTCGTCGACGGGCTCGGGCGCCATGTCGACCAGCGCGCGGGCGAGCGGCTCGGGCAGCGGCGGCACGGCGGCCAGCGAGCCGCCGCCCATCAGCACGGCCCAGCCCTCGCGGGGGCTCTTGCAGTACATCTCGGCGAAGTAGGCCACGGCCTTCTGTGGGTAGCGGAGGCGGTACTCGCGGACGGAGCGGGCGATGGAGCGGAAGTCGGCCGACAGCTGCCGCGAGCGGCGGAGCTGCTGCCGCGGCGACAGGCTGGCCCCGCCCAGCGGCGCGTACAGCTCGCCATTTCGGGCGTAGCACCAGTAGCGGATGTCGATCAGGTCGATCAAGTCGAGCAGAGCCGGGTCGGAGAGCAGCTCGTCCTGTTCGGCCTTGGTGCAGGCCAGCGCCACGAGCGGGTCGGCCTGCTCGGCGGCCTGCCAGTCGCGGATCGTGCCGAGCCACGCCTGGGTGAACTCGAGCGGCCCGGTGTACTCGGCGCTGATCGAGTGGATGACGTTTGGGTTGGCCTTGGTGGCCGACAGGCAGTGGCGGACGTAGTTGGCCTGCAGCTCGGCCAGGTGACGGTTGGAGACATCGTAGAACTTGTGGGCGAGGAAGATCCGCTTGTCGCCGATGTAGGGGGGCGGCTCCGGCAGGTCGACCTGGTTGACGTTGTTCACCGGCCGCCAGGGGGAGTCGGCCCAGTGGGCGCCGGCCTCGAGGATGTTGTGCTGGAAGTAGTGCTGGTGGAAGAACGCCATGCCGCGCTGGTCGCACAGGCCGGCGAAGTCGGTGATCCGCCGCCAGTACCACGCGTTGAACTTGGTGAGGTCGTACCGGGTGAGGCCGTCCCACGCCGAACCCTGGCCGCTGCGGGCGAAGGGCTGCTCGAAGAAGGGCGGGGCCGCGTTCACGCCGCTGGGCCGGCGGACCAAGAGGTGGTCGTCGCGGCGGCGGTCGTACCACAGCCCGTAGTGGTGGTCGTACGCGGCGGTGTTGAGCGCGGCCAGGCGGTCGATGGTGGGTTGCAACTCGTCGGTCAGCCCGACGCCGTACCGGCCGGGCGCCCAGCGGGAGATCGAGGGGCCGAACTGCGGCGCGTCGGCGGGCCGGATCGTGCCCCGCCACCAGGTGGGGTTCACGTGCCCGCCGGTCAGCACGCGGCCGTCGACCGTGAGCCAGCCGTTGGCGAGCGTGATGGGGCGCGGCGGCTGCGTTGGCTGGTCGGGAGCGGAGTCGGGGTCGGGCTCGCCGCCGATGGGGACGTTCTGCGGCGGCGTCCACGCGGCGGTCTGCTCGGCGAGGCGGCGCTCGATCAGCCCGCGGAGCGTGGGGCCGGGCTCGTCGGACTCGGCCACGAACCGCTTGGCCTGCTTGAGTGTGGGGTTGGTCGACGCGATTGGGTCGAGCAGCAGCGGGCCGATGCGCTCGGCGGGTTGCGTGCCGAGCCGGTCGGCGAGCTGCTGCTGGAACAGGCTGATGGGGCGGGCGAAGTCGCCGTCGCCGGTGATGTGCGCGTCGCCGATCGGCTTGGCCCAGAAGCAGACCACCCAGTTCTGAGCGGAGGGAGGATTAAACGCGCGGATCACGCCGGCCTGGCAGTTCCACGCCAGGCAGTTGGCGGCGGACCAGCCGGCGCCGGGCGGGTGGAGCCAGCGGTTCACGAAGCAGAGCTCGCCGCCGTCGATGCGGACGTTGTCGAACAGCACGCCGGACGCCCAGGACTCGAGAGGGCCGCTGTCGCCCAACGAGCGCTCGGCGTAGCAGTTCACGAACGCGTTGGGCCCTGGGGCGCAGTGGCCGAGGGCGAAGTCGTGCAGGGCGCGCTCGCTGTAGCACCGCAGGAACAGGCACTGCCCGCCCTGAGTAAAGAAGCTCTGCCGGCGGTAGCCGGCGAGCTCGGACACCGGCTCGAGCACCAGGCAGTCCTCGACCGTGACGCGGCTGGCGCCTTCGAGCAGCAGCACCGCGCCGCCGGCGAAGTGCTGGAACCGCACGCCGCGGACCCAGGCGTCGCGGACCTGGTTCGCCACGACGCCGTGCCAGCTGTGGGCCTCGTCGTGCGGGTTGGAGTCGTCGAGCTCGGAGCGGAGCGTGAGGTGCTCGACGCCGACGTTCTCCAGCCTGCCGGGGGCCTCGTACCGGGCGACCGTGCCGCCGCCGAAGCGGGACTCGATGGCGGTGGTGAGGGGGGCGTCGAGATCGACGCCGTCGTCGTCGGCCGCGGTGACGACGCGTTCCCAGCGGATGTCGCACCGCCCGGCCCGCCAGCCGACGCCGAACACCTTCGCGCCGAGGTGGGCGATCCACTCGTCGGTCGAGGGGCGGGTAATGAGGATGCGGTCGCCGGCTTGGAAGCCGTGCCCCACGGCCAGCGGCAGCCGCGCGGCGCCGACCGGCACGCGGTCGGCGGAAATGGGGGTTTCGTTGGTGAGTTTGGGCTTGGGCGCGTCGGTCGGCTCGATGCGGATCAGCGGCCGGCGGCCCGTTCCGGTGGCGATGATCGTCGTCGCGTCGGCGCCGGCGCCGCGGAGCACGACTCCCGAGTCACGCACTCGGAGCGACCCGGACACCCTGAACTCGCCCGCCGCCAGACAGACCGCGCGCGGGGCGCCCGCTTCCTCGACTGGTAGGTGGGCGACGCGGTCGATCGCGGCCTGCAATTGAGCGGTGTCGTCGCCGCCGCTGGGGCGGACCAATAGCGCCGCCTCGGCGTTCGGCAGTGGATGGTCGCCGCCCTGGTAACCGCAGCTCGAGAAGTCAGGGACGCGGTCGCCGTGCTCGTTGCGCTGGTAGTCGAGCCTGCCGCCCGCCCCGCGCGCCACGGGCCACGACTGAGCACAGACGTTGCTTGCGACGAGCAAGGCAAGGAGGAGTGGTCCCAGTAGTGTTTTTGAACGCATGTTTGGTTGAGCGTTGGGAGGATGAACCACAAAGGCACGGGGGCACAGAGCAAGAAGTTCCGTTCTCGATCGTCGACTTCGTGTCCTGGTGTCTTGGTGGTAAGTGATGGCCGCCTTTTACGCAGCTTGTTCGATTGATTCTGGTTGGGATTCATCCAGCACGGGCCGGCGGCGCCAGTAGTTGGCCAGCAGCGACCCGGAGACGTTCATCCACGCGATAAAGAACGCGGCCGGCAGGCCGAGCGTGCCGAGCTTGCCCATCGACGCGGCCAGCCCGGTTGCGACGCCGCCGTTCTGCAATCCAACCTCGAACGCCACGGTGCGGGCCGACGAGCGGTCGAGCCCCAGGGCGCGGCTCAGCCAGTAGCCCAGCACGTAGCCTAGCAGGTTGTGCAGCGCCGCCGCCACGCACAGCGACAATCCGACGACCATCAGGTTGTCCCGCCCGGCGGCGGAAGTCATGCCGGTGACATAGCAGATGCCGATCATCGACACGGCCGGCATGGCGTTGTCGAGCCAGCCAAACAGCCCGGCCGCGTGGTGGTAGAGGACGCCGAACGTCACGCCGCCCAGGAGGAACAACACAAGCTGCGCCCAGACGACGCCGGCCTCGCTGGTTTGCGCTGCAATCCAGGCCCAGCCGCCTAGCGAGGCGAAGAGCACACCGGCGCCGCCAGCCGCGGCGGCCGTGTAGACAATCGCCTTGCCGGAGCCGCGGGCCGAGCGGAGGTAGTCGTGGATCAGCGCGGCGCCGATTGGCACGATGACGATCTTGATGATGGTCGACATCATGCCTAGGAAGCTGCCGCTGCCGGCGTTGTCGCCGACGGCGTCGCCGGCCAGCAGGCGGATCCACATCGGCGTCATGATCGGCGCAAGCATCGTGGCTACGGCGGTCATGGTGATGGACAACGCGAGGTTCGCCCGGGCGAGGTAGGCCATCACGTTGGACGACAACCCGCTGGAGCACGCGCCGATCAGCACCATACCGGCGCCGATCTCCGGCGGCAGGCGGAACACCCGTGCCAGCGCGAAGCCGACCAGCGGCATGATGGAGAACTGGCACACCAGGCCAACGGCCACCGGCCACGGCTGCCGCGCGACGCCGGCGAAGTCGGACAGCGAGATCTGCGTTCCCATGCCAAACATAACCGCCTGGATCAGCACCAGCAGCATCACCTTGTACGCGTCGGAGCCGGGCTCGAAGGGCTGGAACGCGGGCGGGTAGACCAGCGCCAACGCGACCGCGGCCGCCAGCCAGGCGGTGAAGCGGAACGTGCGGAGCGACTCGACCGAACCGATCCCCACCGCCAGCGCGAAGCAGGCGGCCGCGGCCGCCCACTGACCAACCGCCGTCGCTCCGCCGGCGAAGCCGGCCACGGCGGCGAGCAGGGCGATTGGGCTGAGGTAAAGAGCGGCGCGTTCAACTTGGGAGAGCAGCGGCTTCAAGAGGATTGCTCCGCGAGGAAGTCGATGGCCAGGCCGGGGCTGGAGAGCACCGGGGTGGTTACCTCGGACGGGTCGAGCGCGTCGGCCACGCGGGCCATGGAGGCCTGGGCCAGCACGACCACGTCGACCTCGGCGGCCAGCCGGCGGAGTGTTTCGCCGACCATCTGGTCGTGCTTGGCGGCGTCGCCGGACATGAGGGCCTCGAAGGCGCCATCGCAGAGCTGGGCGTTGATCTCGACCCGCTTTCCGGCCGCCTGGGCGCGTCGGCGGATCAGGTCGGCGGTTGGTTCGAGGGTGGTGCGGAGCGTCGCCGCAACGCCGATCTTGGCGCCCATGCGCACGGCCTTGTCGGCCATCGGCTGGTCGACCCGCAGCACCGGCACGTCGGCCAGGGCGGCGGCGGCCTCGACTGCGGGGCCGATCGACGAGCAGGTCACCAGGATGCAGTCGGCGCCCGCCTGCTGGGCGGCCTGCACGTGGCTGCCGACGCGGCGGCTGACGCTGCGGGTGAGTTCCTGCCGCTCGATGACCTCCTTGATGAGGCTGTCGTCGGCGATGTTGAACGTCTTTACCGCTGGCAGCTTCGCCTGGCACAGGTCGGCGAAGACCGGCACCAGCGTGGCCGAGGTGTGGATCAGACCCAGCTTTTCGATTTTCATTCCGTTACGCTTGCGGGAAAGAGTGTTATTGAGCGAGTTGAGTGAAGAAGTCGGGGCCGCCCACCTGCCCGCCCTTGAAGACGATCGGCAGGCCGTCGACGGCGGGGTCGGACGACGCGGCGGCGCAGACCGGCGCGCCGGGCCAGAAGTCGTGCAGCATGGCGAGCGACGCCACGCCGAGCGCCCGGCCGGCGTAGCTGGAGGTGTCGCCGCCGGCGACGCAGACCCGCCCGGCGAGGCCCGCGCGGCGGCACTCCAGCGCGATTGCGCCGAGCGCCCCGCCGATCTGCTGCGCGAGGGAGTCGGGTGGAAGGCTGCGTTGCTCCATGGCCTGGGCGACCGCAGCGCGTCGGGGGTCATCGGCGCCGCGGCTGGTGTGCACCACCACCGGCCGGCCGGCCGTCAGCGCGACGCGGGCCGCTTCCAAGCAGTCGGCGATCGCCTGCCGTTGCCGGCGCTCGTCGAGCAACGCGGCCGCGTCGAGCGGCGCCTCGGCGAAGCCGTTCTGCAGGGCGTGGTCGATCTGTTCGGCCGTGACCGGCGAGCAGCTGCCGGCGATCACCAAGAGCGGCTGGTCGGTTGGGGGCAACGCCGAGGCCGCCGCCGGGGCGGCCGCTTGCCACTGGGCGGCGAGCGCCGACTCGACGCCGGACGAGCCGATCGAGAACAGCGGGGCCGACTCGGCGGCCGAAGCCTCGAGCAGCTGGCCGACCCGGTTGAGGTGTTCGTCGGTCATCGCGTCGAACAGCACGGCGCGGGCGCCGGCGGCGAGCTGCGATTGCAGGGCGGCGTCGCTTGCTTCGGGGCCGGCGTCGAGGTGGGTCACGTCAACCAGCCCGACCGGCAGTTCGGTCTGCTGGGCAAGCTGCCGCCGCAGGTCGCTCTCGGTGGCGGGCGTGGTGGGGTGGTTCCACATCGCCGGGTGCCGGTCCAGCCGGTAGACGCCGCCCTCGGAGCCAATGCCGTAGCGGGCGAACAGGTTGCCGAACACGCACCACCGGCCGAGCGCGGGCGCGCCGACCACAATCGGCGCATACGGGCCGGCGAACACATCCGAACCAATCTCCAGCACGCGGCCGATGCTGCCAACGGCGGGCGAGGAGTCAAATGTCGAGCAGACCTTGTAGTGCACGTGCCGAGGCCGCAGGTTGCGGAGCGCTTCGAATGCGGGGTGGAGCTCGCCGGCGAGCTGCTCGGTCGGCAGCGACCGCGACCGGCCGGCCACGCCGATCGCGTCCAGCGGCCCGTGCGCGGCCAGCTGGTTGGGCGTTGGCGCGTTGAGAAACAGCCGTGTCTGCAAACCGGCGCGGGCCAGTACCTGCAGCGCGTCGGTCGACCCGGTGAAGTCGTCGGCGTAGTAGGCCAGTCGCAGCGGCGTTGTTGAGGGGCTGTCGGTCACGTCTTGGGGGAGTGGGTTGCCTGTCGGTGTGGACTACTTGCGGCCGAACTTCTCGACCGACTGGCGGAACTCTTCGTGCTGGGCGGCGGCCTGCTCGAGCGTGAGCCCGTCGATGGCGGCCTGCCAGGCCTGCTGCAGCGAGCGGACGCCGGCGGCAGGGCCGCTCGGGTGGGCCATGATGCCGCCGCCCGCCATGTACAGCAGGTCGACCGTTTGGGTGCGGCGGTAGGTCTCGAACGCCTGACCGCCCCACTGGCCGGAGGAGACCACCGGCAGCAGCGGCGTCATGCCGGCCATCGGCGCCAGGCAGGACTCGATCGACGCCACGACGGAGTCGTCGGGCTCCCAGAACTTGTTGGCGATGCCGTTGACGTGCAGCTGGTCCACGCCGGCCAGCCGCCACAGCTTCTGGTACGCGGCGAAGCCCATGCCGAGCGTGGGGCAGCGGTTGAACATGCCCCACCCGTTGCGGTGGCCGTGGATAACCAGCTCGCCGCGGTCGCAGATGTCCTTCGCGCCTACTAGGCCGACGCTGTTGAGGCTCATCATGGCGGCCGTGTTGCCGGATTCCACGACCTTGTCGTAGTGACGGTGCATGGCGTCGCGTTCATCGGAGATGTTGAACGTGACCATCACCCGCTTGCCGGTGCGGTCGGCGTGGTCATTGACCACCCGCATCACCGCATCGACGCGCTTGTCGAACGGCGAGTGCGGCGGGTTGGCCATCAGCTCGTCGTCCTTTACGAAGTCGATGCCGGCCTCGGCCAGCGTTTTGACCATGGCGGCCGTGTCCTCGGGCGTGAGCCCCACGCTCGGCTTGATGATGGTGCCAATCAGCGGCCGGCCCTCGACGCCCGTGGCGCGTCGGCTGCCGCCGACGCCGTGCGCCGGCCCACGGAAGTGGTCGGCGAACGACTCCGGCAACTCCAGGTCCAGCAGCTTCACGCCCGACAGCTGCGTCAGCTCGTACAGGTTGCCGCCGACGGTCGACAGCAGGGTGGGCAGGTTGGGGCCGAAGTTGTGCGCCGGCCAGGCGATTGTGACCTGCGCGTGGTGGTACGGCCCATCGCCCGCGCGGCAGCCGGGCAGGGAAGGGGAGTCGACGTCCTCCAGCGGCGTGACGCTCTCGACGCGGGCGGCGTACCGCTGCTTCAGCTCGGCCGTTTCGCCCGGCACGCTGACAAACGTACCGCTGGACTGCTCGCCGGCCAGCACGGCCGCGGCGTCGTCGACGGGCAGCGGGGTCTCGATCAGGTAGGTGGCTTTGAGGTGTTCCAACGCTATGCTCCTTGCCGGCGGCTCAGCCGGTCGATCGCGACCGCCGCCAGGATAACCGTTCCCTTGATGACTTTTTGCCAGAACGGCGAGACGTCCAGCAACGCCAGCCCGTTGTTCAGCACGCCGATGATCAGGCAGCCGAGCACCGCGCCCAGCACCGAGCCGCGGCCCCCGGAGAGCGAGGCGCCGCCGATCACCACCGCGGCGATCGAGTCGAGCTCGTACGTTTCGCCCAGGCGGGGCGTGGCCGAGTCGAGCCGGGCGGTGAGCAATAGCCCTGCCACGCCGGACAGGGCGCCGCTGCAGACGTACGCCCAGGTCTTGACGCTGGCGACGTTCACACCGCTCAGGCGGGCGGCGCGTTCCGCGCCGCCAACGGCGTACAGGTGCCGGCCGAAGCGGGTGCGGAGGGTGATCACCGAGAACACGACGACCAGCGCCGCCACGATCAGCGCGGGCGCCGGCACGCGCGCCACGTCCCCCGTGCCGAGCCAGCCGAAGCTGTCGCCGAGTCCGGTGATCGGGTGCCCGCCGGTCCACAGCTCGGTCATGCCGCGGGCGATGCTGAGCATGCCGAGCGTCGCGATGAACGGCGGCATCCCGACGCGGCTGACCAGCACCCCGTTGATCAATCCCAGCAGCGAGCCGACCAGCACGCCGGCGACAATCGTCCCCGCCACGGTGAACTCGACGTGCACGCCCAGCGGCGTCAGGTCGACGCCGTGCTTCAGCAGGCTGGCCGACACGGCCGCCGAGAACGCGAGCACCGACCCGACCGACAGGTCGATCCCGCCGGAGATGATCACCAGCGTCATCCCGATCGAGAGACAGAGATTGACCGAGATCTGCCGCAGCACGTTCATGCCGTTCTCTGTCGACAAGAACGAGTCGTTCGACACGCTCAGCGCAATCATCAGCACCGCGAGGGCGATGAGCGATTGCAGCTGCGCGATGCGTTCGGAGAGTTTCATGGAAGCGTCAGGCGGCCGGTCTTGGTTGGGCGGCAGGGAGGGCGGCGGCAAGCAGGGCGTCCTCGGTAGCCTGCTCCCGGGTGAACTCGCCGGTGAGGCGCCCCTCGCAGAGCACAAGAATGCGGTCCGAGAGGGCGAGCACCTCCGGCAGCTCGGACGAAACCATCAGCACGCCCAGCCCGGCGGCGGCGAGCTCATCGATCACCGCATAGATTTCACGCTTGGCGCCGATGTCGATGCCGCGGGTTGGCTCGTCGAGCATCAATACGCGGGGCTCGGTCGCCAGCCACTTGGCCAGCACCACCTTCTGCTGGTTGCCTCCGCTGAGGTTGCGGACCGGCTGTCGGCGCCCGGCGGTTTTGATCGCCATCCGGCCGCCGTACTGATCGGCTAGGGCGTCTTCCTTGGCGGTCCGGAGCAGGCCGGTCTGCTGCACGCGGCCCAGGCACGCCAGGCTGATGTTGGGGGCGACGCTCATGCCGAGCACCAGCCCGTCCTGCTTGCGGTCTTCTGGCGCCAACGCCAGCCCGGCGACGATCGCCTCGGCTGGCGAGCGGGGCACGCCGGGGCGCCCAGCGACGACCACCTCGCCGCTGGTCCGGGTCGGATAGACGCCGAACAACGCCTGCAGCAGCTCGGTCCGGCCGGCGCCCATCAGCCCGAACACGCCCAGCACCTCGCCGCGCGCCAGATCGAAGCTGATGTCGTCGAGCAGCGGCTTGCTGGCCGCCACTGGGCCGCGGAGCGACAGGCCGCGCACCTGCAGCAGCGTCTCGCCGGCGGCGCGGGCGGCCGAAGGATCGAGCCTCGTGTCGCGGCCGACCATCAGCCGGATGAGTTCTTCGCGGGTGGCGTCCGCGTACGGCTTGGCGGCGATGAAGGCGCCGTCGCGGAACACGGTCACGTCGTCCGCCACAGCGTCCAGCTCTTCCAGGCGGTGCGTGATGTACACCAGCCCGACGCCCTCGGCCTTGAGCTGGGCGATCAGTGCGAACAACGCGTGGGTTTCTTGCTGGGAGAGGGCAGAGGTCGGTTCGTCCAGAATCACCACCTGCGAGTCAAACGACAACGCCCTGGCGATCTCGACCACCTGCTGGGAGGCGACAGTCAGCTGGTCGACCGGGCGGGTGGGTTCGACCCTCAGGTTGAGCCGCGCGAGCAGCTCGGCGGCGTCGTGGTTCATGCGGGCGTAGTCCACCAGCCCAAGTTTGTTTCGCGGCTCGCGGCCGAGGAAGATGTTCTCCGCGACGGTCAGGTTCGGGGCGAGGTTGAGCTCTTGATGGATGATCGACACGCCCGCCTCTTGAGCGGCGCGGGGGTTGGCGAACGTGACCGGCGACCCGTTGAGGAGGATCTGGCCCGCGTCGGGGGCGAAGACGCCGGCCAGGATATTCATCAGCGTCGACTTGCCGGCGCCGTTCTCGCCGAGCAACGCGTTGAGCCGCCCCGCCTGGACCCGCAGGTTCACGCCGCCCAGCGCACGTACGCCGGGGAACGTCTTGACGATGTCCCGGGCTTCGAGCAGCGGCGGCTGGGCTTCGTCGGTCATGGGGTGGCGGTCGCCTCGACGAACACGGGCACGGCCGGCAGCGGCGACGGGATGCTGCTGGGCGACTTTACCTCAGCACAGGCGACAAAGCGGACCACCTGGCCGGGCGGCTGCTCACGCAGCGTCGGAGCGACCTGCGTTTCGACGATCAGGTTCAGCTCATTGGCGACCTCGTTGAACTGCTGCGAGTTGGACGCCTGGTCGGCCGTCAGCAGCCCGGTGGCGTCTCGCACCGCGGCGCCGAAGATCGGACCGGTAAGCAAGAGCAGATCGCGGTGGCCGTCGCCGCTGACGTCGACCCCAATGCCTTTGCGTTCCACCGACGTCACAGTGCCCTCGCCCCGCAGATGCACCAAGAAAGATCGGCTAACTCCTACGGTGCGCCCGTACTCTTCGCGGGCCGCGGCCGCGTCGGCGGTGAGGGCCGTCAGAACGGCATTGGCGGGGTGGGCGCGGTCGTGCGAGTTGGCTAGTGGGCCAGACCAGAACTGCTCGGCCAACTCCGCCGCGGTTGCGGGCTGGCTCTGGGGATCGGTCTCATCGGCGCCGAGCGGCCGGACGTGCACCAGCGGTACGAACCAGCAGCCGATGGCCGCGGCCGCCCCGATGAGGGTCCAGCGATGGGCCGCGGCGTGGATCACTCTTTGGCTCCGTAGTCGCCGTACTGCGAGACGTTCTCTGGCGTCACCAGCTCGACCGCGACGGGGATCTTCTGCTCGAACTCGCGGCGGCCCTTGAGGTGCTCGTCGGCGAACTCGGCAGCCATCTGGGCCATCCGCTTGGGGAACTGCATCGCGGTCGCCTGGATCTTGCCGTCGGAGATCGACCGCACCACGTCCTCGGCGCCGTCGAAGCCAAACACCTTAATCTGGTCCGCCTTGCCGGCGCCCTCGATCGCCTGGTAGGCGCCTAGCGCCATGGCGTCGTTGCCGCAGAACACGGCGTTGAGGTCCGGGTTCGCCTGAAGAATCGACTCCATCACCTCCAGGCCCTTGGTGCGGTCGAAGTCGGCCGACTGCTGGGCGACCATCTTCAGGCCCTCAAACCGGTCGACGACGCTGTGGAACCCTTTGGACCGGTTGTGGGTGTTGTTGTCGCCGACCAGGCCCAGCAGCTCGGCGTACTTGCCGTCTTCGCCGACGGTCTCGACGAAGTACTGGCCGAGCTCGACGCAACCGGCGTAGTTGTCCGACAGGATCTGCGCGGACGCCGCGTCCGAAGCGTTGATCTCGCGGTCGATGCAGAACACGGGCACGCCACGCTTCTTGGCGCGGCGGACGTTGGCGACCGATGCGTCGGCGTCGGTCGGGTTGAAGAGGATCGCGTCGAACCCGGAAGCCAGCACGTTCTCGAACGTGCTGGCTTCCTTTTCTACGTTGTTCTGGGAATCGAAGATCACCGCCTCGTGCCCTAGCTCCTCGGTGCGGGCCTTGGCCGTTTCCGCCAGTTTGACGAACCAGGGGTTGTTGAGCGTTGAGACTACCACGGCGACTCGGCCGTGCTCCTTGCTGGTAGTTGCCGGGGCGTCGCCAGCGTTGTCGCCGGCCGGTGACTGAGTACAGCCGAGGGGAACGGCAAGGCAGAGCACGGCGGTCAGACAGCGGAGGGTCTTCATCGCGTACCGTTGATTTTGGGAAGAGGATAGGTAGAGGAGCGACTGTTCTAGAGCACCCGTCGCACGGCGTCCCGCCAGCCCGCGCCCAGCTTGTCGGCCTGTTCGGCCGGCATGCGGGGCTCGTAGTTGGTCACATCCGCGGGCAGGTGGCGAAGTTCGTCGAAGGACTCAACGATGCCTAGGCCAAGTAGGCCTGCCATCGCGGCGCCGCGGGCGGAGAAGTCCGCCGCGTCGGCGACCTCCACTCGTAGCCGGGTGAAGTCGGCCAGCATCTGCATCAGCAGTTGGTTCCGCGTGGCCCCGCCGTCTGCCCGAAGCACTCCGGCGGACGACGCGTCCAACGGCATCGAGTCGAGCACGTCCCGCACCTGGTGGGCGATTGATTCGAGCGCCGCCCGCACGATGTGCAGCTTGTTCGTGTAGGCGGTCATGCCGACGATCGCCGCACGGGCGTCGGGGCTCCAGTGAGGCGCACCCAGGCCGGCGAAGGCGGGCACCAGGTAGACGCCGCCGCTGTCGTCGACCTGAGCAGCGAGCGCCTCCGACTCCTCGGCGGTCGCAATCAGACCCAGCTGGTCGCGCAGCCAGGTGATGGTGGCGGCGGAGTAGTTGATCAGTCCCTCCCACGCGTAAGTCGGTGTGCCGTCGTGCACCCAGGCTAACGCCGCGACGCTGCCGCCGGGCGGCGCCGTCGAGCAGTCGCCCACGTTCCGCAGCACCGAGGTACCGGTGCCGAAGGTGGCCTTTGACTCGCCCGGGGTGAAGCACCGCTGCGCGAAAAGCGATGCCTGCGAGTCGCCCATCACACCGCAGATGGGCGCCGGTTCCATGAGGGCGCCGCCCAGGTCGGTGTTGCCGAAGTGGGCGAAGCTCTCACGGACTTCTGGCAGGGCCGCCATCGGCGCTTGGAACAGCTCGCACAGCCGCTGGTCCCAACACCGGTCGGTCAGGTGCAGCAGCAGCGTCCGGCTGGCGTTGGTGTGGTCGGTGGCGAACACATCGCCGCCGGTCATACGGTAGACCAGGTAGGCGTCGACCGTGCCAATGAGGGCTTCACCAGACGCGAGTTTTCTTGCGACATCGGGGTTGTTGCGGACCAGCCACAGCACCTTCGACGCCGAGAAGTACGAGTCGAGCTTAAGACCGGTCGCCGCGGCGACAATTTCGCCGTGGCCCGCCTGACGCAGTTCTTCGCAGATGGGGTCGCTTCGGCGGCACTGCCACACGATTGCGGGGCAGAGAGGGCGGCCGGTCGCCTTGTCGAAGACCACCAGCGTTTCCCGCTGGTTGGTGATCGACACACCGACCGGCGGGCTTCCCGGGTTGCGGTCGACGACCGTGCGGGTCACTGCCAGCACGTTCCGCCAGATCTCCTCCGCGTCGTGCTCGACCCAGCCGGGCTCAGGATAGTGCTGCCGGTGGTCAACCGAGGCCGAGTCAATCGTACGGCACTCCGCGTCGAACAGGATCGCCTTAGTAGACGAGGTGCTCTGATCGATCGCGAGCAGCACGCTCATCGGGCGACCTCCTGCCGCTGCAGCAGATGCTGCGCCGCCGCCGAGATCCCCTCGCCGGTGATGCCGTAGTGCCGGAAGATGTCCGCCTGGCTCCCGGTCACGGTGTCCTCGTCGGGTACGCCAACGATCTTGAGCGGGGGCGCGCCGCCACGCTCGGCAAGCGCTTCGGCCACCGCGCCGCCAAGGCCGCCGTGCACCGAGTGCTCCTCGGCGGTGACGATTGCGCGGCAGTCGCGGGCGGCTTCCTCGATTGCGTCGGCATCAAGCGGTCGTAGCGTGTGCATGCTCAGCACTCGGGCCTCCACGCCGTCCTCGGCCAGCATCTCGGCGGCCAACAGGCAGTGGATGACGGTCTCGCCGATGCCGAATAGCGCCACGTCGGATCCGTCACGGAGCAAGGTCGCGCGGCCCGGTTCAAACTGCTGCCCGTGGCGGGGCAGGTCGTACAGCTTGGCCTTGCCGAACCGCAAGTAGACCGGCTTGTCGTGAGCGGCGGCCAAGCGGACCGCCTCGGCGGCTTCGTAGTTGTCAGCCGGGGCGATAATCGTGAGGTTGTGGATCGCCCGCAACGCCGCGTAGTCGTGCAGCGAGTGGTGGGTGCTGCCGAGTGCGCCGTAGCTGACCCCAGCGCTGATCCCAACGACCGTTGCGGGCACGTCGGAGTAGCAGATGTCGTTCTTGATCTGCTCGAGCGAGCGGGCCGTGAGGAAGCAGGCCGGCGACACTGCGAACGACCGACGCCCGACTGCGGCTAGCCCGGCGGCGATGCCGACCAGGTTCTGCTCCGCGATGCCCACTTCCACAATCTGGTCCGGCAGCCTCTGACCGAACGGCTTCAGTTTGCCGGAACCGCGGGAGTCGCTGGTCACGGCCACGATGCTAGGGTCGGAATCGGCTAGCTCCTCAAGCGTTTCGGCAAAGACTTCCAGGTTCGCACGGCCCAGAGATAGCCCGAGCCGCTCGGCGTGCGCGGTGGCCGCTGGTGAGTAGACGCTGGGGGCGGGTGCACTCACAGGGCTGCCTCCTCGAGTTCACGCTCGGCTGCCTGCAGCTCGGCGATGGCGTCGTCGTATTGCTGTTGGCTAGGGACGCCGTGGTGCCAGGCGACGTCCCCCTCCATGAAGCTCACGCCGCGGCCCTTGGTGGTGTTGGCGATGACGCAGGTCGGCTTGCCCGCCTCGGCGGGCGCGGACAGGGCGTCGGTCAGCTGGCCGTAGTCGTGGCCGTCGATCGACACCACCGCCCAGCCGAACGCGGCGAATTTCTCGTCCAGCGGCTCGTTGCTGCAGACATCACGGGTAGCGCCGGTGATCTGCAGCGAGTTGTGGTCGATGATGGCGGTCAGGTTGTCCAGCTTGTAGTGGGCGGCGGCCATCGCGGCCTCCCAGTTGGAGCCCTCGGCAAGCTCGCCGTCGCCCATCAGCGTGAACACCCGGTAGCGGGCGCCCGACCGCTGGCCGCCGATCGCCATGCCGGTGCAGATCGGCAGCCCGTGCCCCAGGCCGCCGGTGTTCATCTCAATGCCAGGCGTTTTGCGGGTGGGGTGGCCGACGAACGGAGAGTTGTACTGGCAGAGCGTTTCGAGCTGCTCGATCGGGAAGAACCCCGCGTGCGCGAGCACAACGTAGAGGGCCTCGACCGAGTGGCCCTTGCTCTGCACGTAGCGGTCGCGGTCTGGGTTGCCGAAGGTCTCGGGCGACACCCGCAGCACGCGGTTGTACAGCACATTGAGGATGTCGACGCACGACAGGCTGCCGCCGGTGTGACCGGCGCCGGCCGACAGGATGTACCGGAGCACGTCCTGCCGCATTCTGACGCTGAGGCGCCGGAGCTGGTCGTCGGTAAGAGGGCCGCGATCAGGCATGGGTGTGGGTGTCGATGTCGAGGTAGGTTTCGAACGCCTCGCTGAGCACTGCGGACGAGTGGGACTGGGTCATGACCACGTGGTGCTCGAAGCCGTTCTTGCAGATGTGGTGGAGCAGGCTGCGGAGCCGCGGCACCCGCGCGACCGCACGGGTGCCGAAGGTGTTGAGCTGATCGTCGGTCAGCTCCCCTTCGCCGACGTACGCGCGGATACGGCCCTCGCAGTCGGCGGTGGTGAGCCGCCCGAAGGTCAGTGGGCCGGCCGGCGTGCGGCCCTCAAGCGCGCCGTAGGTGTTCTCTTCGCCCAGAGTGCTGCCGAGGATCGGCGCTGTGGCGATCCTAATATCGGGCAGGAAGCTCTTGGCCCAGTTGCCGCAGTGGAACAGGGCGCAGCGGTCTTCGTCGTCGCCATAGTTGTTATTCCAGTCGACGATCGCCGCCGGCGAGTCGCAGGCGAGCTGCATCGCGTACATCGTCAGCACGCCGGTGACGTCCACCTCGCACGCGCTGGGCATGAACTTCTCGCTCATCATGCTCATCAGCGCGCAGACGTTGCAGCCGAAGTTCTGCTGCACGCTGGTCCAGCATTGGATGGCCGTGGCATCGATGGCGTTATCGTCCATCCAGTGGCCGAGCACCACGCCCAGCCGGGCCATCTGCAGCATGCGGTCACTCGGCGCATTGGGCGCCGGGGCGTAGCTGTGCACCTCGTCCAGCTTGGCCATGACCGCTGGGTCGTCCGCGGCCAGCTTGCCGGCGGCGGCTAAGAACTCCGAGAGGTCGACCGTGGTCACGCTGACGCCGTACCGCTCGAGGATCTTCTCGCTGTAGCGGACGGTGTTGAACGCTCCGGGCCGCGCGCCGACGGCGCCCAGCCGCACGCCGCGGAACCCGTTCACCACTCGGCAGACGCCGAGGAACTTCTGCAGGTCGGCCTGGAAGCTGTCGGACCCCGGCGTGCTGACGTGTTTCTCGGTTAGCGTAAACGGAATCCCCGCCTGCACCAGATTGTTGCATACTGAGATTTTGCCGCAGAACGCGTCGCGTCGACGCGACACGCCCAGCTGGTTCAGGTCGTCGGGGTAGCCCTGGATCAGCACGGGGGCTTCCAGCCCGGCGAGCTTCAGCGTGTCGGCCACGCCCTTCTCGTCGCCAAAGTTGGGCAGGCAGACCAGCACGCCGTCGATGTCGTCGCGGCGGGTGCGGAACAGGTCGGCGCACCGCCGCGCGTCGGCGTGCGTCTCGATGCCGCCGAGCTTGGTCTCTTCCGGCGAAACCCAGACGGGCTCTACGCCGAGCGAATCGAACAGCGTCTGCAAGTCGGCCCGCGCTTCGGAAACAAGCTGGTCGGGGAAGAAGTCTCGGTTGCCGACGATAACGCCGAGCGCGGGTTTCTGTGTGGTCATGTCCCGTGTTGCCAGAATGAAGAGCAGCCGACCTAGTCAGCCAGAGTGATCCGCAGTGTGTAGGCGGGGGGGGCCTTGTCGGACGTGCGGGGGAGGGTCACGTGTAGCCCCGTTTCATCCTGGCGCCATTCGACCAACTTTTCTCCGCCCAGCAAGGTGATCTCGTCGATTGGGTGCGCAGATGTATTCAGCGACTTGACCAAAGCGCTTTCCCCCTCGGGCCAGGCAAGGCCGATGGCGTAGACCACGCCCGGTTTGCTGGTAAACCGGAAGTCGGCGTCGGTGAAGGCGGTGGCTGCGCCGTCGGAGAACGAGCCATCGCCCGCCGCGGTTGGCCCCTCGCCGAATGTGGTCCACGGCCTGGCGCCGTAGATCGCCTCGCCGTTGGCGGACAGCCACGCCCCGATCTCGCGGAGCATGGCCTGCTCCTCATCGGGGATTGTGCCGTCGGCCTTCGGCCCAATGTTCAGCAGCATGACGCCGTTCTTGCTGACGATGTCGATCAGGTCGTCGACCAACTGGCCTGCGTCTTTGTAGTCGTGCCCCTCGATGTAGCCCCACGAGTTTCGCGAGACCGAAGTGCAGGTCTGCCACAGCTCCGGCTGGATGCCGCCAAACTTGCCGCGTTCAACGTCCAGCACGCCTGTGCCGCGGGGGAACGAGTAGCCTTCCCACTCTTTAAAGTTGATGGCGGCAGGTTGGCCCCATTCGTCGGCTCGGTTGTAGTAGTAGGCTGCAAAGCGTTTGAGGTACGGCTGGAACACCGGTTGGCAGATCCACCAGTCAAAGTACATCACCTGCGGTCGGTGCTTGTCGACGATCTCGCACGAGCGGAGCAGCCAGTCGTCGAGGAACGCCTTGCTGGGCGGCTCGGCCTGGCTCTCACTCATACGCTTGTTGTGGGCGGGGCCGTAGAGCGGCGCCCACTCGGGGCTCTGAACGTCGGAGTCGATCAGCTTGCCCTGTCCGAAGAACCACCAGTTCTCCGCTCGGTGGCTGGACGCTCCGACCACGATCCCTTCGTCACGGAACGCATCGGCTAGTTCGGCGACTACGTCCCGCTTGGGGCCCCGCTCCGACGCGTCCCAGGTGGTGTAATCGCTGGCGTACATCGGGAAGCCGTCGTGGTGCTCGGCCACCGGCACGACGTACTTCACGCCGGCCTGCTTGAACAACGCTGCCCACTCCTTTGGAGCAAACTTCTCCGCTTTGAATTGGGGGATGAAGTCCTTGTAGCCAAACTCGGTCAGCGGACCGTAGGTGGCGAGGTGGTGTTGGTGCTCCTTGGAGCCTGTGGTGTACATGTTTCTGGGGTACCACTCGCTGCCGAAGGCCGGCACAGAGTACGGACCCCAGTGAATAAACACGCCCAGTTTCGCGTCGGCGTACCACGAGGGAGTCTGAAAGCCCTTGAGGGACTCCCAAGTCGGTATGAATGGCCCTCCGTTGGCGGTCTTGTCAACTTCGGCCAGTCGCCGGTTGATCTCGTCCTGAGGAAGCTGCGGCGCGAACTCGCTTCCTACGCCGGGTCGCATCTCACCGCCAACCCGCTTCAGATAGTCAAGCTCTTCCTGCGTGATGTTGCAGATCGTTCCGTGCTTGTGACCTTCAGGGAAGTGGGCTTGGTCGGTGATGTCGCGGAAGCGCTCAAAGTCCTTGGTGGAGAGCACACCGTACCGGTGGTCGTGGTAGGCGTCGAAGTAGATGCGGTACTCGTCCCCGAAACGCGCGACGGTTGGGCCCTCGGTGAACTTCCTGGTAATCGGCTCGCTGATATCAGTCCAGGGCCCGAGCGGTGAGCTGCCCTTCGCCACGCGCAGCCCCAACACAGGCCGAGTGTTGTCCTTCAAAACCAGGCGGTAGTCCTGATCAAACGGGACGATCACAGCATCGATGACGCTGAAGTCGGGCTCGCAGAACAGCTCGGTGGGCGTGAACTCCTCAAAATCGCGCGTGGTAGTCGCGTACATCCGGTGATTGTTCTTATGCTCCTCCAACCCGTCGGGGTACCGCCCGGGAATAGTGGAGGCCCAGGCGATGATGAACCGTTCCCGAGGCTCGTCGTAGAACACCTCCGGCGCCCACACGTTGACCGTGGTCGGCTCGTGCTCCATCACCGGGACGAACCGCTGGGGTGACCAGTGCACCAGGTCTCGCGAACGGGCGTGGCCGAAACCGTTGTCGCCCCGCCAAGCGGTTGTCCAAACCAAGTGGAACCAGCCGTCGGGGCCGCGGACCAGGCTAGGGTCGCGCATCAACCGGCCATCTCCCGCGTGCGGCTTCAAGAACGTCCCGGGGATGCGTTCCCAGGTCAGCCCGTCGTGGCTGTACAGAAGCCGCAGCCCGGCGTCGGCCGGTTCCTCGAAGGACGTGAAGAGCAGCACGTTCTCAGCATCCCTCGTCGCCGGTTCGGCGCCTGCGGGATAAGGCGACACCCAAGCCGCTGTCCAGGCGGCCAGCACCAGGCAAACCTGGGTCCGGCACGTGCGCCAGGCAGTGCAGACGGTGGCCATGGAGCTCGAGTCAGTTGGTTCCGTGGCCACGTCCACGCCTTTGCCCTACAGAGGATCCTGTGAGAAACGCTCGCGGCCGGTGTCCGCGCCGTTGCGGCGGCCCAGGGCGTTCCAAGCCTCGGGGTCGACATCGAAGTTGATGCTGTGGACCGACCCGTCGCAGTACACCGCATTGACGGCGGCGTGCGGCGATCCAAAGCTCTCCGGATGAAGGTCCTTTTTGTTGCCCCCAGGCTGATCAGGCTGTGGCATCTTATTCGGCTGGTCCTCAGGATCATCCGGTTGCTGGGTGCCCGTCCACCGGACGGTGTCCCAGTCGAACCCCTCGTACATCGAGTTATCATCACCCACGTGCAGGCCGTTGGTGTACATATCGCTGCTAAGGAACTTCTCACCGGCTAGCATCGTCTTGGACGAGCCATCGGTAATCTGGCGGAGCTTGGCGCCGCGACGGTACCCAACGATTCCGTCCCACCGCTCGTAGTGCGCCTTGTTCCAGGTCCATCCGGCACCTAGGCCATCGCAGTTTGGATACCGCTCGTAACAACGCGCGTCGGGGCCGCGACCGACCGCGATTCGATCTCCGCCTCCGTTGGCCGCGTAGTCGCTCTTAGCATAGAGTGGTGGGGCTGTAGCGTTGTAGGGCTCTTGGACTGGAGGGTCACCGGTGGGATAAGCTGCGGCGCCTCGTCGGGAGGGGCAGAGAAACACGCTTACCGGGTGCGCCATCTGTTGGCCGATCGCCTGCTTCTTCGGAGTGTCACCCCGGATTCCGCCGGCGATGCCTTTGCCAACTTGAGCGACGGCAGCCTCCTCAAGATAGGGCGCAATTCCAAACACCCAGCCGCCTGGCTGACGCTCGCCCACGCCCCAGTCCGGATCGCCCACCCAGTAGAAGCCCCACCCGCCCGATGGGAACGTGCGGTGGGTGCTCTCGTAGTTGATCGCTGCCAAGCCGATTTGCTTGAGGTTGTTCTTACAGGTGTTGCGTCGGGCCGCCTCACGCGCGGCCTGGACAGCGGGGAGCAACAACGCGATCAACACGCCAATAATGGCGATGACCACCAGCAGCTCTACCAGGGTGAACGCCCTGCTCAGGCGGTTGGGGGTGGGTCGCGAAAGAACTGACATGACTAGAAACTCCTGAGGAGATGCCGTGCCGCACAGCTGCCTCTGCCGTGTTGCCTTATGGTATCAAACTGAAATCTTACTGCTGGCCAAAATGGCGCTTCTGCACAAGCCGCCTTCAATCGAGACAGCCGTTGCCCCGCAAGGTGAAAATGCAGTTGCGAGGCGGTCTTTTGTTCATTGATTGGCGATAGACCGCTCTCGATACTCGGTGGGCGTCATGCCCTCCTCGTTCAAAAACAATAATCGCATCCGCTCGCGGCTGGGGAACCCGGCCAGGTACGAGACCGTCTTCACCAAGAAGTCGGTCTCCACTAGCATCCGCTTGGCCCGCGACAGCCGGCAGGCGTTAATCTCGTCTAGCACCGAGTGCCCCAGCACCTGAGCGAAACGCCGGTCGAGCGTCCGCCTGGTGACTGGCAGCCGGCGGGCGACGTCATTCACGCTCAGCGGACGCTTGTGCGGGTGGCTCCAGATCACTTCCCTCGCCTGGTCGACGATTGGATCATGGGCCGGCTCGGTGGCCGACTTCGCACCCGTATCGTGTGCGGCGGGCCGTTCGTGAGACACTCCAAGCGAGTCGCTCAGCAGCTGGGTCGCCACTTGCTTGATCGCCTGGGACTGCCGGATCGGCGTTTGACGGGCGACCAGCATCAGCCGCTCAAACTGTTGGGCGAGTCGCGCCGCGTTCTCCGGGCAGGTGATTGATGTGGAGGGCGAAACCCCGCTGGCTGAGAACAGCCGGCGGACGAGCGGCCCGTTCAGCGACACCCACTGTTCCTTCCAGCCTACGGTGGGGTCGGGGCGGAAACGGTGCCACACTCCTGGGAACAGGAACAGCAACGCCTGTCCCTGGAACCGAACAAGGCCGGTTTCGCGGGTCTCAAACTCGCCGCGTCCGTCGGTCAGCAGCACAACCTGGAACTCGGGCAGCACGCGCCCGGCTCGCCAGTCGAGCTGGTAGATATTGGGGTGGTCCGCAAGCGGGTAGGCGTCGCCCGGCCTAATGTCGGCGCATCCAACGCCAGTCACACAGAGCGAGTCGCCTGCCGAAGGCCTGTCGGTCGGCAGGTAACGGACAAACGGCTCGCGGTGCTCGACGACCGGTGGGGTCCGCACGGCGCGGCGGGCGATGGCGGGAGCTGCGGCCTTGTTGCCGCCGAACAGCTCGACACGTTGCCTGCGATGCTCGTTGCTCACGTCGGCGGGTGGCAGTGAAGTAATCATAGTTGCACCAGCGTTGAGATGAGTTTCTTGTCGCTTGGGGAAAAGATGCAATTACCAGGGAGTCGTCCGCACCGATGGGCCGCGCCTAGGCGAGGTCCTGACGGACAAACTGGGGCAGGTTGATCGAGCCCAGGTTGACCGCGTCGGTGGGGGGCGCCGCGCTGAGCGACTGCTCGCGGGACGTCTTGATGTGATTCATGAGCAGCTGCTGCGCTTCGGCGGCGTCGCGCCGACGCATCGCTGCGAGTATCGCCTTGTGAGCGTCGTTTGCCTGTTTGACTCGCGATACGGGGTGTTCGCCGCGTCGAGCGGTAAACATCAGCGAAACCGTACGGGTCTGCTCCATCAGCTTGTTCAGCCGCTTGTTGCCGGCCGAGGCGATGATGAGTGTGTGGAAGGCCAGGTCTGCCGCCAGGAACCGACGCAGCCCGTCGCGTCCGAGGGTCGACTCGCCTACAGCGAGGGCCCGGTCCGCCTCGGCGTCGATGGCCTCGCACAGCGTGGAAAGCTCGTCGAGGGCGTCGTCCGTGATCCGCGAAGTTGCCTTGACGACCGCCATCCCTTCGAGCGCCTCGCGGATCTCGAACAGCTCCTCCAGTTCTTCCCGCGGGATCTCTCGCACCACGGTTCCATAGCGGGGCACCTGCACCACGAGGCCCTCGTGGGCCAGCTGCCGGAGCGCTTCCCCAACGGGGGTTCGGCTCAGGCCGTACTGCTTGGCCAGGTTAGCCTCCGACATGACCTCGCCGGGCGCCAACTCGCCTGTGGTGATGCGGTCGCGGATCTGTGTGTAGATCTGCTGGGAGTGACGCGAATGCCGATGCATGGCCGTCGCCTGATAGGAGCAGTGGTGAAAAGACGCGGTCGAAAAGTTTCCTGCTAGCGGACGTAAGTCCTTTGCTAGACTCTGGAATGCCAGTGGAGTGCGGGCAGCACTCAAGTGGCACAATTTCATTCTGTGACGGCGCGGCCCGCAGCGTCAACGCTTTCGGGATGCCGATCGTTGCAAAGCGACCAGCACTCGTCGCATTTGCGTTTCTCAGACCCTGGGGTGCGTTGAAATGCACGAAGAGGCGAGGTGTCTAGCAGCATCCAGCGTCAGTTTCCTGGTCTGAATGCGACCCGTCGCCGCCTGTTTTGTCCTGAATGAGGCTCGGGTCTCGTCCGGGTACGCGGGACTAACTGGGTATGCTTAAGGAACCCGCGTACACCGTCGCCGGGCAGAGGGCGTGCCGCATATCGAATGCGAACGTTCCGTGTCGACTCAATCGCACTAGGGCCAGGAACTTGCTTTCATCCATCCCGCACACCCGACTAACGGTAGCGCTCCTGCTGGTGGGGCTGCTGGTGGGGCCGGTCCCAAGCCGGGCCAAGGAGAGTGCCATGGGCCCGGGTTGGGTGTCTTCGGGCTTTATCTACGAGTCCGCCCCGTTCCCGTCGTGCCACGCCTCGACGTTGGTCGAGACGCCTAGCGGTCTGCTTGCAGCCTGGTTTGGCGGAACCCACGAGCGGCACCCCGACGTGGAAATCTGGACAGCGGCGTTTGTCGACGGAAAGTGGGGGCAGCCCAAGCCGGTAGCGGACGGACGGGTCGGTTCTGACACCCGCCACCCCACTTGGAACCCGGTCCTGTTCCAATCGAGCGACGGCCCGCTGCAGCTCTATTACAAGGTGGGGCCCACCCCCCGCGACTGGTGGGGCATGCTGATGACGTCTGCCGACCACGGTGAGTCCTGGTCAAAGCCGCGTCGTCTGCCGGACGGCATCCTCGGCCCAATCAAGAACAAACCTGTCGAGCTGGCAGGTGGAAAAGTGGTGCTCCCGACGAGCACCGAAGACCAGGGCTGGCGGCTTCACTTTGAGTTCACCGGCCCAATGGCCAAGGAGTTTCGTCGGACGGAGCCCATCCCCGCTGCCGATGGTATCCGGGCCATTCAGCCCAGCGTTTTGGTCCACAAGGACGGACGCCTGCAGGCGATCGGTCGCACCCGCCATAGCGGAGTGTTTCAGACTTGGTCCCGTGACCAGGGAGAGACCTGGTCCGAAGTCACCCGGCTTGGACTGCCCAACCCCAGTGCAGGCACTGACGCGGTTACGCTTGCGGACGGTCGCCACCTGCTGGTCTACAATCACAGCAGTGATGGTCGTAGCCCTCTAAACGTTGCGGTGTCTGACGACGGGAAGGCGTGGGAAGCGGCGTTGGTGCTTGAGGACGACCCTCAGGCGCCGGCTGGGTTCTCGTACCCCGCTGCTATCCAAACCTCCGACGGGCTAGTGCACATCACGTACACCTGGAAACGCGAGCGGATCAAGCACGTCGTGCTCGACCCTCGAGAGTTTGTGACCCAACCGATTCAGGACGGCGTGTGGCCCGCCCGCGACGGCTCGCGGACCACTCCGTAGCTAGCTCATATCGAGACATGGCTAAGCCACTCCTGTTGTCGAACTAATCTACTGGCTTCCCGCAATGCAGACTACTTCTCTTCCCGCTCCTCTGTCTGGCATTGTGCCGCCGATGGTTACCCCGCTCACGGCCGACGGTGAGCTCGACGTGGTGGGTCTGCAACGCCTGGTTGAGCACATCCTGCAGGGGGGCGTTCACGGTCTGTTTGTGCTGGGTACGACCGGCGAGGGGCCGCTGCTCAGCGGTCGGCTGCAGCGAGATCTGATTGACCGCGTGTGCGATCTCGTTGCGGGGCGGGCGCCAGTGCTGGTGGGCGTGACCGACACTTCCCTAGCTGAGTCGATCCTGCTGGCGAGGCACGCGCACGCGGCCGGCGCCAGCGCCGCGGTGTACGCCCCGCCGTGCTACTTTCCGGTATCCCAGGTTGACCTGTTGCGGTGTATCGAGCAGTTGGCGATCCAATCGCCGCTGCCGGTCGTAATGTACAACATGCCTGCGCTCACGAAGGCGAGCTTCCAGGCCGACACCGTGCGTCGGATGGCGTCGGACCCGCGAGTGATTGGGTTCAAGGACAGCTCCGGCGACCTCGAACAGTTCGAGGCCATGCGCGACGCTTCCGCCAGCCGCCCCGACTGGGCGATGATGACGGGCCCCGAGTTGCTGTTGAAGCAGTCGCTTGAGATGGGCGGCACCGGCGGAGTGTGCGGCGGCGCCAACCTCTTCCCCAGGTTGTTTGTCGATCTCTACAAGGCGGTTGTCGAAGGCAACCACGAGCAGGCAGAGGAGCTGCAGCTGGTGGTTGAGCGGCTCGACGCCCTGTACCGGCTCAGCGCCGACGGCGGCACCGGCTGCATCCAGGGGCTGAAGGCGGGGCTGGAAGAGATTTCCATCTGCGGCCGGACGATGGCGGCGCCCCACGCGGCCCTGCCAACCTCTCGCCAGGCAGAGGTGCAGGCGGTGATCTCCGATGTAAGCGAGGCGATGGCCGCCGGCGTCTAATCGGGCGCGCCGGCCAACTGCCCCCTCATTGCTGTGGCGGCGTTCCCCGAATCAAACAGGCGGAGCAGACGGCATGTTTCGAAGCCAACACGCACGCGGGTTCACGCTCGTCGAGTTGCTGGTCGTGATCGCCATCATTGGCGTGTTGATCGCATTGCTGCTCCCAGCCGTGCAGGCGGCGCGGGAGGCGGCTCGCCGTGCGACGTGCAAGAACCACCTGCGGCAGATTTCGCTGGCCATGCTCAATCATGAGAGCGCGCACCGGCACTTCCCCACTGGTGGGTGGGGGTACCGCTGGGTCGGAGACGCGGCGTCCGGCTACGGCCCCGACCAGCCCGGAGGGTGGGCCTACAACATCCTCGAGTACATGGAGCTCGCTCCACGGAGGCAGCTTGGCGGCGATATCAAGCGTCGGCTCGCTGCACGCGAGGATATTCCGCAGGCAGATCACGACGCCATGCTGGGCCTCGTTTCCACCCCGGTCGACATGTTCCTCTGCCCGTCGCGGCGTGGTGTGCGCACGTACCCATTGATCGACCCTAGCTACGGTCAGCTTGCGTACAACGCCCGGTCGTGCAAGTCGGGCACCACGTCAGCGCCTGAGTGCTTTGTTGCCCGTGGCGACTACCGTGCGAACGCCGGGAGCTGGAACCGCGCCGAGGAGGAAGGCCCGCCCCCCCACCGAGCGGCGACGCACGACTGGTGGTCAAGTCGTTTCCGGCAGAATGGCGTCGTGTTCCAAAGGAGCACCACGTCGATGGCGAAGATTGTCGACGGCTCGTCTAAGACGGCGCTGATCGGCGAGAAGTCGCTCAACGAGAACGACTACGAATCCGGCGAGCACTCGTCGGACGATCAGTGCGTTTACACGGGCCACGACCAGGACAACGTTGGCTACACGGGCAACGGCACGCTGAACGGGATGGAACTGATGCCGCCGATTCGCGACGATCAGGCTACCGACACCGCGACGCGCTGGCGGTTTGGCAGCGTCCACACCTCGGCGATGCACATGGCCATGTGCGATGGGTCGGTCGACGTAATCCTGTACGACGTCGACCCCGAGCTGTTTGCTATGCTGGGTGGGCGTCATGACCAAGGCCAGCTGGACGCGTTCTAGAGTGTGTGTTCCTGTTATGAAGCGGCGACGAATCTTTCCGGTGCTTTCATTGGTTTGCGCGGCGTTCTGGACGCCGATCGTGTGCGCAGCTTCTGCGGGCGACGTTGACTTCAATCGCGACGTGCGTCCGATCTTGTCGGACGCTTGTTTTCATTGCCACGGACGCGATGCCGAGCACCGCAAGGCCGACCTGAGACTGGACGCGTGGGAGGACCCGGACTCGTCCGCAGCAAGCGACGTCATCTCTCCCGGTGACCCGGCCGCCAGCGAACTCATCGAGCGCATCGTCACCGACGATCCGGGCCTGCGGATGCCGCCACCCGACTCGGGCAAGACGATCACGCCCTCTCAGGTCGAGACCCTCAAGCGTTGGGTCGCGTCCGGCGCCGAGTACAAGCGGCACTGGGCATTCGATCCCCCGCAGCGTCCCGGCCCCCCGGTGGTGAAGGACCGCTCGTGGGTGCGCAACCCAATCGACGCGTTCGTCCTAGCAAGAATTGAGGAGGAGGGGCTCACGCCGTCCGCGCCCGCCGACGGCCCGACGCTGCTGCGTCGGCTGTGCCTGGACCTGACAGGCCTTCCCCCCACGCTGAGGCAGCTCGGCTGGGCCGACAATCTTCCCGGTGATGACGCGTCCCACGCGGTTGTCAACGAGCTGATGCGTTCGCCGCACTACGGAGAGCACTGGGCGCGGTGGTGGCTGGACGCCGCCGGCTACGCCGACTCGAACGGGTACGAGAAGGACCGCAACCGCGAAGTCTGGATGTACCGCGACTGGGTCGTGGCGGCAATGAACGAGAACCTGCCGTACGACGAGTTCGTCAAGCAGCAGGTCGCCGGCGACCTGCTGCCGGGTGATGACATCCACCGCCTGACCCCGACCGGGTTCTTGCGGAACACGATGGTCAACGAAGAGGGCGGCATCGACCCCGAGCAGTTCCGCATGGAACAGCTATTCGCCCGCATGGACGCCATCGGCAAGTCGGTGCTCGGCGTGACGCTGCAGTGCGCCCAGTGCCACACGCACAAGTACGACCCGATCAGCCACACCGAGTATTTCAGGATGCTCGCGTTTCTCAACGACTCCTACGAGTCGTCGGTG
The DNA here is from genome assembly GCF_007859765.1 of Posidoniimonas corsicana. Lineage (NCBI taxonomy): Bacteria > Pseudomonadati > Planctomycetota > Planctomycetia > Pirellulales > Lacipirellulaceae > Posidoniimonas > Posidoniimonas corsicana. Next base: position 57,413 of record NZ_SIHJ01000006.1, on the reverse strand, counting down.
ACGCTCTACCCACCTGAGGCGAGAAAGCAGCGCGATGCGGTGCTGACAGCGATCGAGGACGCCGAACGCCGGCTGCAAGACGACAACCCCAATTGGCGCGAGGGCATGGCCGCCTGGGCAGAAGGGGCTTCCAGCGCCGGTCCGCCGGTCGCATGGCAGGTGGTCGCACCGAAGCTCGACGGCAGCGGGGGGCAGAAGCACCAGCTCTTGCCAGACGGCTCCGTGCTGGCAGAGGGGTACGCGCCCGCGCAGCTGGATGCGGTGTTCGAGGTGGAGGTCGACGGGCCGCGCGTTACGGCCTTCCGGCTTGAGCTGCTCAACCACCCCACGCTGCCCCACCAGGGGCCTGGGCGCTCGGAGTTTGGGCTGTGCGCGCTCAGCGAGTTTCAGGTTGAGGTTGATGACCCCAAGCAACCGGGAAAACGACGCGTGCTTTCGATCGACCGCGCGTTTGCCGACGTCGAACCCCGCGTGTCCGACCTTGCCGCGCGTTTCGACGATGGGTCTGGCAGCCGCCGCGTGACCGGCCCAATAGACCTCGCCGTCGACGGTGACAAGAAGACCGCCTGGGGGATCGACATCGGGCCGGGCAGGAGCAATGTGCCGCGGACGGCGGTGTTTGTGCTCGACGAGCCTCTCCGCTGCGACCCAGGAACCAAGATCAGGGTGCGTCTGGTTCAGGTGCACGGGCAGGACTACCACAAAGACCTGCACACCAACAACATCGGCCGGTTCAGGTTGTCGGTGACCTCAGACGCCGAGCCCATTGCAGACCCATTAACCGCGCGGATCCGTGAGCTGATCGCCGAGCCGGCCGAGGACTGGTCTGACGCGACAACGGCCGAGCTGTTCCGCTTCTACCGCACCACCCGCCCCGACTGGTCGGCCGAAAACGAGGAGCTCGAGGCGCTGTGGTCCGACCACCCGCGGGGAGTATCGCAGCTGGTGCTGCAGCAACGTGAGACGCCGCGGGTGACGCGACGACTGGATCGCGGAGAGTACACCAAGCCCGCCGAGGCGGTGTCGCCAGGCGCCCCAGAGTTTCTGCACCCGCTCGGCGTGGCCGGTCCGGATCGGCTGGACTTCGCCGAGTGGCTGGTCGACCGCCGTTCGCCCACCACAGCTCGATCGGTCGTGAACCGGGTGTGGCAATCGATCTTCGGCGTCGGCCTCGTTGAGACCCCTGGCGACTTCGGGCTGCAAGGCGCCGCGCCCAGCCACCCGGAGCTGCTCGACTGGCTGGCCGTCGAGCTGATGGACAGCGGGTGGGACCTGCAGCATATTGTCAGGCTGATCGTCGACTCCGCCACCTACCGGCAGTCGAGTCGCGTGAGTGGGCAACTGCTTGAGGTCGACCCGCAAAACCGGCTGCTCGCCCGCGGCGCCCGCTACCGCGTTCAGGCCGAGGCGGTTCGCGACATCGCCTTGACCGCCAGCGGGCTCCTGAACCGCACAACAGGCGGGCCCGCGGTCTGCCCGCCGGCGCCGGCGTACCTGTTTCGACAGCCGGCCAGCTACACCGAGAAGTACTGGGACTTTGATCCCGGAGCGAGCCAGTACCGGCGGGCGATGTACACGCTCCGCTACCGGACGCTGCTCTACCCGGTCTACCACAACTTCGACGCGCCCACCGGCGAAACCGCGTGTGTGCGGCGTGACCGATCGAACACGCCGCTGCAGGCGCTGACGCTGCTCAACGAAGAGCTGTTCTTCGAGTGCGCACAGTCACTCGCCAAGCTGTCGCTCAACCGTGTCGGTGACGACGACTCGCAGCGAATCGAGTACCTCTTCGCACGGTGCCTGGGCCGCGACCCAAGCGGTGAAGAGCTGCGGACGCTGCAGGCGTTCGCAGCGGCGCAGGCCCGGCGGTACGAGTCCGGGGAGCTGCAGCCGCTGGACGGCATGCTCGCCACGGCCGAGGCGAGTGAGCGCTTTACCGCGCAAGACCTGGCAGTTTGGTCCGCGGTGTCACGCGTGGTGCTAAACCTTGATGAAACGATCACGCGGGAGTAGCGACGTGAACTGCCAAGACCATCTCTACCGAAACGCGGAACCCCGGTCTCTAGCGCGCCGCTGGTTCCTCCATCAGTGTGGCGTCGGTTTGGGATCGATCGCGATGGCCCACCCGGCGTTAGGGGGCCGCGCTGCCGTCGGCGCCACTGGGGCGGCTACAACGCACCACCACACACCGCGGGCCAAGAACGTCATCTTCCTGTTTATGGCCGGCGGGCCGAGCCAGGTTGAGTTGTTCGACCCGAAGCCAGAGCTCAACAAGTTTGATGGCTCAACCGTCCCCAAACACTTGATCGAGGGGTACCGGGCGGCGTTCATCAACCCCTCCTCGAAGCTGATGAGCCCGCGGTTCAAGTTCAAGCGGTATGGCCAGAGCGGTGTGGAGATGTCAGAGCTCCTCCCCTGCCTGGGGGAGGTGGTTGACGACATTGCGATCGTCAAGTCGATGCACACTGACGCGTTCAACCACGCCCCCGCACAATTGCTGATGAGTACCGGTTCGCAGCAGTTTGGCAAGGCGAGCCTGGGCGCGTGGACGCTGTACGGTCTGGGCAGCGAATCGGAGAACCTGCCCGGCTTTGTGGTGTTCAGCACTGGGAAGAAGGGCCCCAGCGGAGGCGCTGCGAACTGGGGGAGCGGGTTCCTTCCGACCACTCACCAGGGCGTCCCGTTCCGCACCAGCGGTGACCCGGTGCTGTACCTCTCCAACCCTCAGGGAGTCGACCGCCAGCAGCAACGCGACACCGTCGACGCGGTCAATCAGCTAAACGGGATACATCTGGAACGGTCGGGGGATCCCGAGATCGCCACCCGCATCAACAGCTACGAAATGGCGTACCGCATGCAGGCCACGGCGCCTGAGGCGATGGACCTGTCCAGCGAGCCTCAGCACATCCTGGAGATGTACGGCGCCGAGCCCGGCAAACAGTCCTTCGGCGCGACCTGCCTGCTGGCGCGGAGGCTCGTCGAACGCGGCGTTCGGTTCGTCGAGATCTTCCACGAAGCGTGGGATCAGCATGGCAACCTGAAGATCGATCTGGAACTCAACTGCCAGCGGACCGACCGCGCAGCCGCTGCGCTGATCAAAGACCTGAAGCAGCGCGGCCTGCTGGAGGACACGTTGGTGGTTTGGGGCGGTGAGTTCGGTCGCACCCCGATGGTCGAGGGCGCGGGCGCCGATGGCCGCGACCACCATCCTAACGCGTTTACCATGTGGCTCGCTGGCGGCGGCGTCCGCGCCGGGCAAGTCTACGGCGGCACCGACGAACTCGGCTTCAACGCCGTGGAGAACCCGGTGCACGTCCGGGACCTGCACGCCACGATCCTACACACATTGGGCCTGGACCACGAACGCCTTACATTCAAGTCGCAGGGTCTCGACCAGAAGCTAACCGGTGTCGAGCCGGCGCTTGTGATCCACGACCTGCTGGCCTGACGCGCCCAGTCCGGTCGCGACCCTGACGGTTGGGTGGCTAGGGGGGACGCACCGGCTTGGCGTGCCATGGGATTCCACCGCGTCGCAGGACCGGCCGGTTTTTGGGGCTGCGCGTGATTCCTGTGACGTGGATCGAGTATAATCCCAGGGCTGCTGGCGATGCCCAGCGTAGATCTCCTCTTACGTACTCTTCCTGAGGACAGACGGATGCTCAAGAAACCGCCCTTCTGGATCGCGGTGGTCGTCGCGCTGGCGGCAATCGGTTGGTTCCGCATGAATGCCGACGCGGAGGTGAGCCGCGACCCGCCCTCGCGGATCGCGTTTGTCACCGCGGGGGATGGCGAGTACTGGGAGACCGCGGCCGCGGGCGCCCGGCACGCGGCGGATGATCTCGGCGTGCAGCTCGAAGTGCGGATGCTTGAGCAGACCGAGAACGTGCAGGAGCAGAACGAGGTGCTCAGCACGCTCAGCGCCGACAAGTTTGACGGGATCGCCGTCAGCCCGGTCGACGCCGACGGTCAGATCACCGTCATCAACGCCCTGGCGGCAGACCGCCCGGTGGTGACCTTCGACTCCGACTCGCCGCTCTCCTCACGCCACGGGTTCGTGGGGACCAGCAACTTTAGCGCCGGTTTGCGGGCGGGGACGCTCGTAAAGCAGACGCTGCCCGAAGGGGGCAAGATTGCCGTGCTCATGGTAAACACCACCAAGAGCAACATGCAGGACCGACGCGGCGGGTTCAAGACCCGTATTGAGGAGTCGCCGAACCCCGAAGATGAGGTCGTCGACGAGCGTTACGAGGTAGTCGGTTACTTCACCGATGAAGGGGACGACGACAAGTGTCGCGAGAACATCCGCAAAGCGCTCGCCGACCATTCTGACCTTGCCTGTCTGGTGGGCATGAACGCCCGGCACGCGCCGCTTCTGCTGGAGGTGCTCAAGGCCGATGGCAAGCTGGACAAGATCAAGCTGGTCACGTTTGACACGCTGCCCGAGACACTGGCCGGTGTGCGAGAGGGCCATATCGAAGCCACCATCGCTCAAGACCCGTTCAAGTACGGAGACGAGGCCGTGCGAATGCTCGTTTCGCTCTACCGGGGTGAGCAGGAGTACCTGCCGGTGGTCGGCCGGGGGGCAATCCACGTGAGCGTCGAGGCGATCAACAAGGACAACATCGACGAGTACCAGAAACGCGTCGAGGCCCGCGCTAAGCAGACCGGCACGAAGAGCACCGCCAATAGGTCCGACACGAAGGACGAAGCCAAGTCGTGACGAATCGATTGAGGTTCATTGTTTGCGCGCTGGCGGCCATGCTGATCGGCGGCGGGTATGCCCCGGCCCAGAAATCGGAGAAGCCGCCTGTCGACACCCGCCTCCGCGAGCGGGTTAACCTGCGCACCAGCTACTTCCCCTTCGACCCGCCCGAGTCGCTCGATGAGTGGGAGCGGCGGGCGAAGGACGTGCGCCGGCAGATCGCGGTCGCGGCGGGCCAGTGGCCCGAATTGCCTCGACCGACACCGAACGCAACGGTGCACGGTCTGGTTGACCGTGATTCTTACTCGGTCGCACGCGTCTACCTCGAGACGATCCCCGGCCACTACGCCACAGGCAGCCTGTTCCGCCCCAAGGTCAAAGGCCGACGGCCGGCCGTAATCTCTCCCTACGGTCACTGGCCTGGTGGGCGTTTCCAGGACATCGGCGAGGAGGGGGTGGCTCGTCAGATCGCCGAGGGCGCCGAACGCTACGAGGTGGGCGGGCGCCACGCCATCCAAGCCCGGGCGGTGCAGCTCGCGCGGATGGGGTGTGTCGTATTCCTGATCGACTGCATCGGTTACGGCGACAGCCAGCTCTCCGAGGAAAGCGTTCATCGCCCGACCGACGAGACCGTCATCAGCGGGCTCGACGCCTGGGGTTTCTACAGCGTCCAGGCCGAGCTGCGTCTGCAGAACCCGCTTGGCGTGCAGTTGTACGACGCCCGCTGCGCGCTCGACTGGCTCGCAACGCTGCCCTGCGTCGACCCCGATCGGCTCGCCGTGACCGGCGCCAGCGGCGGCGCGACACAGACTATGATGCTCTGCGCGACGGACGACCGGCTTAAGGTCAGCTTCCCCGCTGCGATGGTTTCGACCGCGATGCAGGGCGGCTGTCCCTGTGAGAACGCCTGCTGCCTGCGTCTGGGGACCGGCAATGTCGAGATCGCCGCGTTGTTCGCTCCCAAGCCAATGGGGATCGGGGCCGCCAACGACTGGACCCGTGAGATGCCGACCAAGGGCTTCCCGGAATTGCAGGAGCTGTACGGGCTCTACGGTAAACGGGACCATGTCGGCCTTACCTCGCTCAACCAGTTTGGGCACAACTACAACTACCCCACCCGTGCCGCGATGTACGTCTGGATGAAGGAGTGGCTCGACCTCGATGACGGTGTTGACGTTGTGGAGCGGGACTTCCTGCCGCTGTCCCGCGAGGAGCTGACAGTTTGGGACGGCACGCACCCCAAGCCCGGCAGTGGTCGGGACCATGAGACGGAGCTGTTGCAGGAGTGGACCAGGCTCTCCGAGTCGAACTTGCCGGCCATCACCCCAGGCGACCCGGCTACGCTTAAAACATTCCGGGGAATTGTCGAGCCTGCGTTACGAGTGATGACCGCGATCCCAACTGGCGCGCCGGAGTCCGTGCAGCTAAGACCACGGGCCACGGACCAGCAAGATGCCTCTGGCCGTCCGTTCTACGTCCAGGTGCCGGGGTCCGGGGCGTCGCTGACCGCAACGATGCTATCGCCGGCTAGCGACTCCCAGGGCGTTGTGGTGTACGTCAGTCCGGCAGGCAGGGCAGGCGTCGTAGGCGACGGCGATATACGGCCCAGCGTGCAGCGGATTCTCAATGACGGTTTCGCCGTTCTGGCAGCCGATCTCCTGGAGCAAGGCACACGAGGCGATGGCTCCTTGCCGCTGACCGAGTTGCCTTCGAACGTACCCGACCGTGACGCCGCCGGCCTCACCTACGGCTACAACCGCACGCTGGTGGCGGAGCGTGCCGCGGACCTGCTTGCGCTCATCGACGCGGCGGGCGAGTTGGCGCCGGGCCAGCGTGTTCTGCTGCTCGCAGAGGAAGGGACCGCGCCGTACGCGGCGACCGCAGTTGCCCTGGCCGGTGATCGTCTGAACGCCGCAGCGATTGACACGGGCGGATTCCGGTTTGCGGAGCTCGCCGACTGGCGGGACCTCGACTTTCTCCCCGGCGCCGTGAAGTACGGCGACCTCCCATCCTTCCTGTCGCTCGGGGCGCCCAGACCGCTGTTGGTCGTCGGTGAAGGCCGCGGGAAGTCAGCGCCGATCAGTTCGGCATACGCCGCGGCTGGCGCAGCAGAGTCGCTGTCGATAGTCGAGGACGTCCCATTCCACGCCGCCGCCGCGCAGTTTTTTAAGAACCTCCAGTAGCAAGCCTAGCTATGAGTCTATCTCTTTGCCGATCGCTGTGCGCTCTTGCCGCACTGGCGCTGACCCTCCCCCAGGCCGTCGCCGATCCTCTGTCGGTGGACCGCGTGACCTGCGAGTTCGCCGAGAACCCGCTGGGGATCGATGTTGCGCACCCGCGGCTCACTTGGACCCTCCGCAGCGGCGAACGCAGCCAACGGCAGTCCGCTTACGAGATTCTGGTGGCCAGCAGCCACGATCTGCTGGCGAAAGATGAGGGCGACCTGTGGTCCACGGGCAAGGTAGAGTCAGCCGAGACGGCCCTGATCCCGTACGCCGGCAAGGGACTGGAGTCATCCCAGCCGGTGTTCTGGAAGGTGCGTGTCTGGAACCAGCGAGGCGAGCAGAGTGCGTGGAGCGAACCAGCACGCTGGACGATGGGCCTGCTCGACAAGGACGACTGGAGCGGCGAGTGGATCGTCGCGCCCTGGGAGAGCGAGTCGGTTCTGCTTCGCAAAGAATTCGAGGTCGGGCCTGGCTTGAAGCGGGCGGTCGCGCACATCTGTGGTCTCGGCCACTACGAGCTGACACTCAACGGCGAAAAGTCCGGCGATGCGCTGCTCGCCCCCGGATGGTCCAAGTACAACCGAACCTGCCTGTACGAGACCCATGACGTCACGCCCATGCTCCGCAGCGGCGAGAACGCGATTGGCGTCGCACTGGGCGACGGCATGTACCACACGGAGCGGCGTAACCGGTTCAGCAAGTTCCAGGGCACGTTTGGCCCCAAGCGGCTGATCGCGCAGCTGGAGCTCTACTACGAAGACGGCACGCGGGAGGTCATCGGCACCGATGGCGGCTGGCGGGTCTCTGCCGGGCCAACCACGTACAACGACATCTTCGGCGGTGAGGACTACGATGCGCGGCTTCTCGAGCAGGGTTGGGACTCCCCCGGCTTCAACGATTCGGCGTGGGACCAAGCTGTAATCCTGGTGCGTCCAGGCGGGACGCTGCGTGGGCATACCTTCAGTGCACCGCCGCTCCAAGCGATCGAGTCGATCCGACCGGTAGCCACCAACCGGCTGAGCGATACCCGCGACGTGATCGACTTTGGTCAGAACGCCAGCTACATGCCGCGGATCACGGTAACCGGGCCCCGCGGCAGCACGGTGCGGCTGACACACGCAGAGATCGTCGATGAGGACGGCCAGATCAACCGCGACACGTGTGGCGGCAACCGTGGCCCCGCATACTGGCAGTACACCAAGGCGACCGACGAGCCAGAAGAGTGGTTCCCACGCTTCTTCTACGCGGGCTGCCGGTATATGCAGCTCGACAAGATCCCGTCTACCGAGGGAGGCGACCTGCCCGGGCTTTCGCAGATTGAGGGCGTCGTGGTGCACTCGGTGGCGGCGCCGACCGGCGAGTTCCGCTGTTCGAGCGATCTGCTCAACAAGGTCCGCACCATGGTCCGCTGGGCGCAGCGGTCGAACATGGTGTCTGTGCTCACTGACTGCCCCCACCGTGAGAAGCTCGGCTGGCTCGAGCAGTATCACCTAAACGGCCCGGCCATCCGGTACGAGTTCGACGTGTCGCGCATCCTGATCAAGGGCATGCGTGACATGGCCGATTCGCAGACCGATGAGGGGCTCGTGCCCAACATCGCGCCGGAGTACGTGAAGTTCCCGGGGACGTTTCGCGCGGCCGCGGAGTGGGGCGCCGCGGTGATCCTGGTGCCGTGGCAGCACTACCAGGCGACCGGCGACACCAAGCTGTTCGCCGACTACTACGAGGTGATGGAGCGATACATGCGGTACCTCGACTCTCAGGCCACGGGCTACCTTGTGGACGAGGGGCTTGGGGATTGGTACGACCTCGGCCCTGCCGACCGCCCCGGCCACGCCCAGCTAACCCCGCCGCGTGTGACCGCGACGGCGTTCTATTTCCTCGACGCGCAGCGGATGTCCCAGATCGCCAGCGTGCTGGGCAAAGAGGACGACGCCAGCCGCTACGCAGAGCTTGCCGACGCGATCCGCAACGCGTGGATAGCCGAGTACCGCAACGATGACGGCTCGTACGCGACAGGCTCGCAGTGCTCCAACTCGATCGCGCTGGTCATGGGACTCGCGCAGGAACAGGATCGTGAGGCGGCGCTCGCGTCGTTGGTGGATGATATCAAGAGCCGCGGGATGGCCCTCACCGCCGGCGATGTCGGTTGGCGGTACGAGATCCAGGCGCTCACGCAGAACGACCGGCTTGATGTGCTCTACGAGTTGTTCACCAACCCCGGCAAGCCGGGCTACGCCATGCTGGTCGACAAGGGCGTGACCAGCCTCACCGAGGCGTGGGACGCCAACTCCCGCTCGTCGCACAACCACTTCATGCTGGGTCACATCACGGAGTGGTTCTACAAGGACCTGGTTGGCATTTCCCCGGACCCGCAGGCGCCTGGCTACCGTAACGTGATCATCCGGCCCCGTCCGGTCGACAAGATCGATTGGGCCGAGGCGACCCACGAGTCGATTCGCGGGCCGGTTCGTGTTCGTTGGGAGCGGTTGGGCGATCGGTTTACGCTCGAAGCCAACCTGCCGGCAAACGTCACGGCGACCATCTACTTGCCGATCGGCGAGGTGACCGAGGCCAGCCAGCCCGCCGCCCAGCGTACGGGTGTGCGGTCGGTCAAGGTGCGAGACGGCTACACCATTGTCGAGGTCAACTCGGGTGACTACTCATTCGTGGTGGAGTAGAAGGTTAATCTCGCGGCAACCAGACGGTCATCTCACCGTCGCCGCGGTTCCCCCAGGCGAAGTACGGGACCAGCCGGGAGGAGACGCTCTCGCGGGGGCCGTTCTCCACGGGACGGTAGAGCGTCGACCAGTCGCCCGCGGGGCGTTTGGTGAGCGAGGCTTCGATCACCGTGACGCCGCCCAGCAGGTCGGGTTCGAACCGAGGGGTGAGTGTGGCGTCGGCGGGTAACGCGACCTGATCGACGCGGACTCCAGCGGGCAGGTCGGCCGCCTCCAGGCAGTACACCACCGGCCCCCGCTTCACCGCTAGTTGGTTGCGGGTCTCCTCGACGCGGGGGTTCGACTCGAGGAGCACCGTGGGCATCGGGAGGTTGAGGGTGACCTCGTCGCCGGCGGTCCACGCTCGCTTCAACCGGGCGTAGCTGCCGGGCTTGAGATCCGTGTCGACCGGTGTGCCGTTGACGGAAACCTCTGGATCCTTGCACCATCCTGGAACCCGCAGCCGCAGTTCGATCGGCCGGGCGCCGCACTCCTCGATGGTCAGCTTCACGGCGCCATCCCACGGGTAGTCGGTGCTCTGAGTGAGGCGGAACGCCTCGCCAGCGACGTCGGTGGCGAGCTCGTTGGCGCCGTACAGGTTGACCCACAACGCGGCGTCCGACTTGCTGTAGGCGTAGCCGCTTAGTTCGGCGAGCGTACGCACAACGTTCGGCGGGCAGCAGAACGATACGATGAACGGCTGGCGGGTGCGGCTCCAGCGCAGGTCCTGCGGCTCGGGGTCTAGACGGCGGAGCGGGTTGACGTAGAGGTAGTCGTCGCCGTCCAGGCTAACGCCGGCGAGCACCGCGTTGTGCATCGCCAGCTCAATCCAGTCGGCGTACTTCGCCTCGCCGGTGGCGAGCAGCATCCGCCAGTTCCACAGCACCCCGCCCAGGGCGGCGCAGGTCTCGTTGTGGGCGGTTGAGTTCGGGAGTTGGTAGTTCCGGCCGTACGCCTGGTGGATCCGCGTGATCTCGCGCTGGGAGGACGACCCGTCGGGGGAGGCGCCGTCATACAACGCGCCGCACCCGCCGGTAACATGCAGCTTCTTCTGCACGATGTTGTCCCAGACCGCGTCGAGCGGCGCACGAAGCTTGGAGTCGCCCGTCTCGAGCAGCAGGTCCGCGACGCCCGCGTACAGGTAGTTCGCCCGCACCGCGTGGCCGACCGCCTCGCGCTGCTGGAGAAAAGGCACGCGGTCCTGATTATCATCGCCGCCGTCCTCGATCAGGTTGCGCATGTCGAGGAAGTGCTGGGCAAGGCGCAGGTAGCGTTCATCGCCTGTGGTCCGGTACAGCTCGACCGCGCCCATGTAGTGAGACGGGCAGACCGAGTTGCGTGCCAGCTCCGGCGTGGGGTCGGCGAACGCGTGCTCCAGAAACCCGGCGGCTTGCTTGGCGACATTGAGCAATTCGTTCGATCCGGTGACCCGGTGGTGGATGCAGCCGGTGGTCATCAGGTGCCCCATGTTGTAGACCTCAAAGTCGTGCCGGTCGGACAGCGGCTTCGCGGTGGGGTCGCCGTTCTTGGCGCGGATCAGCACAGGCGTGTGCAGGTAGCCGTCATCACGCTGGGCCGCGGCGATGGCGCGAACGGATCGGTCGACCGCTGCGCGGAGCTGAGGGTCGGGGTCCACCGCCAGCAGGGCGCAGGCAGCCTCCATCCATTTGTAGAAGTCGCCGTCGTTCCAAGGCGCCCCGTGGTAGTCGCCATCGGCCTGCCCGGCGGCAATGAGGAAGTGGCCCAGGAACGGCTTGTAGTCTCCGCTCTCCATTAGCTCCCACATCGACGGGATCGACTGGTCGCGACAGACCTGGTACCGCTGGGCCCAGAACCCCTCGGTCCATCGGGCCTGATCCACGCCGATTGGCTTGAGCACGGCGTGCGAACTCTGAGCCGTGTCGGTTATCGGCAGCATCGGTTCCGCGACAGCGGTGGATGCCAGCAACGCGAACATGGCGGCGCAGCACTTGCTGAGCGGGTTAGGCAGTCGTGACGGCACGCGGGGCGATGGCATTGCTAGAGGTCTCTCGTTGCGCGGCCTTGCCGCGTACGCGGTGTTCAACGCGCGGGCGGCTACTTGCTCGCCAGCGGCTCTAAGCCAGGGCCCAAGGTGACCGACTGGCCGGGCTGAAGCTCAACTCGATGCCGACTCTCCCCGATCGAGACCACCGCGGAGCGGGGCAGGGTCGAGCGGATCACGGCCTGCTGCAGTTCGCCGCCGTCCCACTTAAGGTCGAGCACAAATCCGTCCCGGGCGCACAGGCCGGTCACTTCGCCGTCGGGCCACGCGGATGGCAGGGCGGGCAGGAGTTCGATGTGGCGTAGGCCGTCGTCGGTGGTGCGGTGGGACTGCATAAGCATCTCGCAGATGCCCGACGTGGCGCCAAAGTTCCCGTCAATCTGGAACGGCGGGTGGGCGTCGAACAAGTTGGCGTACACGCCGCCACCCCGGTAGTCGGTCAGCGGCGAGTCGGTCAGGGTAAGCAGGCCTCGGAGCACCTTCTCGGCGCGGTCGCCATCCTGCAGACGGGCCCACAAGTTTATCTTCCATGCGCGGGCCCAGCCGGTCCCGCCATCGCCCCGGAACTCAAGCGAGGTCCGGGCCGCGTTGAACAGCTCTGGCGTATCGGGCGTGATCTCCGCGCCTGGGAACACCGCCCACAGATGTGAAACGTGGCGGTGTTGATTGGTCGGGTTGTCCTTGTCTTCAAGCCACTCCTGAAGCTGCCCGTGCTGGCCAATGCGGTTGGGGGCGATGCGGTCGTGGACCGACCGCCACTCCTCCCGCAAAGACTGGTCGACGTCTAACGCCTCGCTCGCGGCAATCGCGTACTCCAGCAGTGCGCGGATGATCTGGTGGTCCATTGCTGGTCCCATCACTAGTCCGCCCTGCTCGGGCGAGTTGCTGGGGCCGCTGATCAGGAGGCCCGCATCGCTGCGCGGGTCCTCGACCAGAACGCCCACAAAGAACTGCGACGCGCCCTTCAGCAGCGGGTAGGCCGCCTGGCGGAGGAACTCCTCGTCGCCGGAGTAAGCGTAGCGGTTCCACAAGTGCTGGCACAGCCAGGCGCCGCCGGTGGGCCAGATACCGTGATTCGACGCGTTGATCGGTGCGGCGCCGCGCCACAAGTCGAAGTTGTGGTGTACTACCCAGCCGGGCGCGTCGTAGTGCTGGCGGGCGACCTCAGCCCCCGTTTCGGAAAGGTCGTTGAGCGCGTCGAAGAGCGGCTCGGCACACTCGGAAAGGTTGCAGGGGTCCGTCAGCCAGTAGTTCATCTCGGTGTTGATGTTGATAGTGTACTTGCTGTCCCACGGTGGGCTGAGCTGGTCGTTCCACAGCCCCTGCAGGTTGGCTGGCTGCCCTCCGGGGCGGCTGCTGGCAATCATCAGGTACCGGCCGTAGTCAAACAGCAGCTCGGCTAAGGCGGGGTCGGCTTTGCCTTCACTGTTGCGGACCCATTGGTCGGTAGGCTGATCGCTCCGATCGCCCGCAAGGTCGAGGCTCACGCGTCGGTAGAGACTCTGGTGGTCCTTGGTGTGGCGGGCGAGGAGTTGCGAGTAATCCTTGTCGGACGCCGATTGGAGGTCGTCCAGGCTGCGTGCGACCGGGTCCCCCGATAGGTCTTGGTAGTTCTGGTGATTGGTGCGGGCGGTGAGCAGCAGTGTGGCGTGGGTCGCCCCTGAAACCGCCAGCCCATCGGAGTCATCGACGCGCCCATCGGTCTCGGCGACGCGCGCGTGGGCGGCGAAGCGGATTGCGTCCTCGTTATCCTTGCCGACGCGTCCGCTGAGCATCAGCGTGTCGCCGCGTGCGGCGGACGTCTTTGACCGTTTGTGCGGGCTGGTGAGCGCGGCGCGGAAGGCTAACTCTCCGGGCCGGTCGCACTCGAGCCGGACGACGAGCACGCCATCGGGGCAGCTCGCGAATGTTGTGCGGGTGAAGGTCGCATCGCCGACACGATAGCGAGTAACCGCCTGCGCAGTGTCCAGGTTCAGTTCGCGTCGGAAGCCGTCTGCTTTTTCGCCATGGTCAAACGTGATGACGAGGTCGCCGCAGGGTTGGTAGCTCCGCTGGCGGAGCGGGTCTGACATGAACTCGTTCATCGCGAGCTGCTCGGCCGCCTTCTGGTCGCCGGCCAGGAGCAGCTCGCGGATCCTGTCAAGGTGTTCTGACGCCCCCTGATTGGCGTAGCTGTGCGGGCGTCCGGTCCAGACGCTGTCCTCATTGAACTGCCATCGGGCCTCCTGCACGCCGCCAAACACCATCGCGCCCAACCGTCCGTTGCCGACCGGCAACGCCTCGGTCCACTGAACTGCGGGCCGATCGAACCAGATCGCCTGCTCCGACTGCGATGCTCCCGCTTCAGGCAAGAGTGGAAGTCCCGTTAGCAACGCGGTCAGCAGCAGGATGCGGAGGCTCATTCGGTCGGATCTGTCGTGGGGAGGAGTTGATAGGTTAGCGGACCAAGGTCCGGACGATGGGCGACTGTCTGACCGTCGACCATCAAGGTCAGGCCGGCTTGGCGGCCATACCGCTGGCCGTCGCGGTCCCACACGACCGTGACGTCGTGCCCCTGGCACGGCGTTCCGTCGAGGCAAAACCAGTTCCAGGCGTTGGGCGGCACGAGCGGGTGGACCCGTAGCTTACCATCCTCTTGGGGCAGGACGCCAATCAGCCCGCTGATGATTAGGTCGTTGAAGGTGGAGTGGTTGTAGAACCGGCTCCGCATCGCCTTCGGTCCGGTGATCAGCCACTCGCCGGTCACCTCGTCCAGATACTCACCGATGTACGCGGCGCCGTTCTGCTGGTGGCTGTTGGCGTAGCGCAGGAGTTGTTCGAAGTAGTCGTCCCGGGTGACGGTGTCCTGCTCGGCATCGCGGAGCAGTCTCGCCATGCCAGTTAGTGTCTGGCTGGTGGCGAACGGCCACACGGCGCCGTCCCATTCGCACGTGCCCGTGCCGTGGGTGCGGAACTCGGGGTGGCGTCGTTCGGCGGTGGTGAGCCCCGCCGGGGCCCAAAATCCAGCTCGGTCGGTCACCTGCCGCCATGCCGGGGTGTGCTGCGGATGGGCGATCCCAAACACCCAAGGGATGTAGCCAATTGCTTCGCGCGCGTTCGACAATTGACCCGATTCGAGCCTGACCTTGTAGAACTGTGCATCGGGGTCCCACATGGCTTCGACCATCGCTTCCTGCAGTTGGTCCGCCTTGGCGGAGTACACGTCTGCAAGATCGTCGCGACCCGCCCGGCGAGCGACCGCACTGATCGCTCGTGCGTTGGCGACCATGTAGCTGTTGATCGTGGGACGAACGTTCTTGACGCGGCGGCCGCCGCTGATGGACTCTTCCATGCCGTCTTTGACATCGTGCTGCCAGAACAAGCCGTTGAGGAGCTGGCGTTCCGCCTCCCATGCCTGATAGTCGGCGACCAAATCATCGAGCCGCCCGGTAAGCCACGTCCAGTCGCCGGTGACCTTTGCGCGTTCATACAGCGCCGATGCATTCCAGTTGCTGAACTTGTGGTAGTGTGGCGCCATGCCGCCATCGGCGCCCGAACGCAGCCAGAAGCTCATGTACTCGTTCAGCAGCGCCTGGTCGCGTAGCCAGCGCCCTTCGGCGATGTGATGGCCCACAGCGCACGAGACCGTGTTGTACGGGCCCGCGTGGCTCACTGGGGTGATGAACTCGGTCAGCACCCGCCCGTGCGGCGTCTGGACGATGTGCTTGCGGAAGGTCCACCAGCGGAAATAGTAGGTCTCGACCAGGCGCCCGGAGGGGCAGTCGAACCGCGGCGCGTTGGCGGCGATCCATTCGCCGGCGTCGCTGTTGGGCACCAGGTTGCGAACGTCCTCGGCGTCGCAGGCGTTAAACCTTTCGGCCAACGCGTAGGCGGTGTCAGTCGAGAGAACGGCGCTCTCGCGCTCCTTCGCAGCAGCGGCGGACGCTGCCAGGGCGGACGCCGCTAACGCCAACGCTGCGCCGACGCTAGAAGGCCTGCCAGAAAAGGTCGACATAGGTGCGAGGGGATTCGATGGGGTCGGCGCGGGGCGCGGCGGGGTCTTCGCCGTTGAGGAACGCCTCGATGTTGGTGTAGCCGTCATTGTTGGCGTCGGCGGTCGCGTCGGCCGAGTCGTTCGGGTTCAGGCCGTGCTGCTCTTCCCACTCGTCCGGCATGCCGTCGGAGTCGGCGTCGGCGTACGGCTCGCCACGGTACTCGGGGTAGCCGCCCACCTGCTTGATGTCGGTGATGATGCCCTTGCCCTCCGGGTAGGTGACCGTGCCGGAGCGAACCATGTCGATAATCCGCTCGTCGACCGCGTCGCGTCGGGGTAGGGTGGCGCCGGCGCCGGCCAGAACCAGCTCGTACGCTTCCTCGGCGGTCTGGATATCAACGTAGGCGTGCGGGTACGGACGGTCGGAGCGGATCTCGGCGAGCAGCTCTTCTTCGGTGGGGACGCGGACGCCCTTCTTGAGGGGCTCACGGGGCTGCTCAATGTCGGGTTGCACGCCCCCGTCCCAGTTGTTTGCCGTGACTTGCTCGTTGCCCTCCACGACGTTGCCCGCCAGATAGGCCTTGCCGTAGTCCAGCAGGTAATAGGGGCTGCGACGCGCCTCGGGCTTCAGCAGGCGGTGGGCGATGGGCTGGCCCTCGGGCGTGACCGGGCCCGGCTTGTAGTAGTTGTTGATCAGCGTGTAGAAGCTGCGGTGGTCACCGCCGTCCACCGTGCGGTGCCGCCAGTTGTACAGCACATTGTTGATGAAATTGAAGTCGTAGATCATGCCGACGCTGGGGTTGCGGCCGGTGTTGCAAGCCCACAGGTTGTGGTGGAACGTGCTGTTGTAGCCGCCCAGCGTGCTGCCGAACGCGTGGTTGTAGGTGTCCAGCGCCTCGCTGAATATGGAGTTCTGGATGGTGATGTTGACGGTTGGCATCTTGATCTCTTTGCCGCCGTCGGGAGGCTGGTACATGTGTCGGTACATGGAGAGGTTCTCGTCGAGCCCCCAGCTCGCCGATACGTGGTCGAGCATGATGTTGCCGATTGGGTTGCCGCCCAGCGAGTCGTTGCGGTCGCCAACCCAAGTGTCGCCACGGCGGAACCGCATGTGCCGAATCACGACGTCGTGTGTCTCGAGCTCAACGGTGTCGCCCGCGATGCAGACTCCGTCGCCGGGCGCCGATCCGCCGTGGATGGTCAGGTAGGGCGCGCGGACAACCAGTCGGCTCTTCAGGTTAATCACGCCAGCAACGTTGAACACCACCGTACGGGGGCCGCCCGCCTCGAGGGCTGCGCGGAAGCTGCCTGGGCCGTCGTCGTTCAGGTTGGTGACGACGATCACGCGTCCGCCGCGTCCGCCGAAGCTGTACATCCCGCCCCCCTGGGCGCCGGGGAACGCCGGGATCTCCGCCTGCGGAAGGTCTTCGGGCCGGGCGGCGTCCGGGATGTAGGGCTTGCCTTGCTCGGCGGCCGCCTTGATGGCGGGCTGGGCCCGCCGCCAGGCCTCGTCTGATCGGCGGCGCATCTCAGCCATGCGCTGGGCGCTCTCGGCCGCCACTTCGCTGGTGATCTTAGGGTACTGGGCGCTGGAGGTGGCCGCGATTGCCGCAGCCATGGCCACGGCGACGAGTCGTGTGCTAGACATTCCTTACCTTGCTTGATTGGCGGCCGCGGCGCGACGCTTGCGGTCGGCGAGCTCGTGTTCGGCCTGTTTCAGGTCGTACCCGTGGGCTGAGAGGTAGTTGTTGATCCGCCCCTTGTACTTCCCGAACCAGCCGTGCTTCTCGCGGGATGAGCCCCCGTCCATCGCATACTCGCGGGCCTCGATCAGGTTGGCTCGGATGTAACGCAGCTCTTCGTCCGTCAGGTCCGGCAGCAACTCTTTGTACGCGCCTAGGGTGACGTCTACGACGCCGTACGTCAGGCCGTCTTTAACCTGTCCCACCTGCTCCGGCGACACCTCGGCTGAGATCGCGGCGACGAACTGCCGGTGCAGCTTCTGCACGGCGAGTTGTGACTCGTTGCGGATGCTTTGACGTTGGTCCTCGTCGGCTGAAGAAAGTTGCGCATCCCGTTCGTCGTGATTGTCACGAAGGCCGCGGTAGTAGTCCGCGACCAGCACGATGACCCTCTCGGCCTGCTCGCGGTCGGTGAGGTCGAGCTGCTCGACGATCTTCTCGGCCCTGCCGCGGATCACCTTGCGGTACTCGGCCTCCTCGGGCGAAAGGTCCTGAGCGGCGTTGGCGCCGCCAGCGAGGGAGAACGCAGCCATTACGGACAACAGGAGACGCCGGGCGCGCCGTCGGGCGGTCATAGGGGCACAAGGCTCCAGGCTTGTGTAGGCGGGTTGCTTAGCAATGAGCGTAGCGGCGGGAGACCCGCCGCTACGCCCCGACTAAGTTGCATCATGGGGCGGGGAGCCCCGAGGCCATCCGGTGGGCGGCTACCGACGCTTCCGTCCCACGGCCAGCGGCATCGCCGTCAGTGCGAGCAGTAGTGCGGCTGGTTCGGGGGCAACGCCCGCGGCCGCCTCGAGCGACGGGGCGGACATGCCGTAGTTCGAACGCCACAGATTGTAGTCGGCCTGCACCACGGTGCCGGTGCCGGTGCCGTTCCCGTTGAGGGCTCCGTCGTCCTGGCCCAGGTTGTCCCGCCACACGGTGTAGTCCGCCGCGTCGACCATGCCGTCGTTGTTAAAGTCGCCGGGCAGGCCTTCGATCACGGCGCCGTTAGTCACGTTCAAGATGCCGAGGCCGGTAAACCAGCTCCGCTTGTTCGCGGCGCTTGAGGCAAGGCTGCCCCAGGTGCCGGCGGGCATCAGAGATTCGTTGAAGAACAGCGAATCGATGACGTCTGAACCTGTGTAGTTGAGGTCGAGGATGGCGCCAGAGAACAGCTCCACGCTTGACATGTCGTTGAGGAAAGCGGCTCCGAGGCTCAGGGTGCCCTCCTCGACGGTGGTGTCGCCGGTGTAATTGTTCGCGGCGTTGCTGAGCACCCATTTGCCCGCGCCCGACTTTTCGATCGCAACAACGCCGCCGTTCGACGAGTTGCCGATCTGGGCCGCCAGGGTGTTGTTCCCGGTGTTGGAGCCGGTCAGCGCGAGGGTGCGTTCGATCTCGGTAAAGGTGATCGTCGCGTTCTCCTCGAAAATGCTCTGGTCGATCTCAGCGCTCACACCAATGCGGTTGGTGCCGACGCTGGTGATCACGGTGCCCGCGGGGAGCACGCCCTCGGAATCGCTGACCCCCATGCCGATCACCAGGTCGCTGGTGTCGCTGATGTTGTACACCACCTGGCCTTCGAAACCGTCCATATCGCCGGTGCGAGATTGAGCGATGTCGAACGCCAGGGCGGACGTGTTGGTGAGGTTGATGGCGCCGGCGCCGGACGCGTCCAGGGTGGCGCCAGCAGTGCCGACGGTGAACAGCCGATTCGAACTGCCCGCGGCGCCCTCGTAGCGGAGAGTGGAGCCCTGGATGAACAGGCTCGAGGCGGTGGTCAGCGAACCAAGGCTGCTAGCGCCGTCGGCCAAACTCTCAACCGCGAGGGTGGTGCCGTGGTACTGGAGCGAGGCGGGGCCGACGTTGTCCGCAACGGCCTGGTCTTGCAGGGTCCGGTGGTACTTGCCCATCACGGTGGTGGTCAGCGCGTTGTTGGTGACGCCGGTGACGCGCACCATGCCTAGTCTTACGCGGTCCTCGCCGTCGGGGTTGCGGTAGTCGCCGCCGTTGGTGACCACCAGGTTCGGGGCGCCTGCGAGCTTGCTGGCCGCGAGGGTCAGGGTGCCGCTGCCGCCGCCCAGGCGGTACGTATTGTTTGCCGGCGTGATCGTGCCGGTAAACGTGGTGCCGTCTTCATGGGCTGCCACGGTCATGTTTGCGAACTGGGCGAGGTTGCCCGTTGTGAAGTCGAGCGTAGCAGCCGCGTCAGCGGCGTTTGTCAGCATCAGGCCGCCGTTATCGCTTGTGGTGAAGCGGCTGGCGAAGTTGCCAGATCCATCGTTGATGGCGGCAATCGTGCCGGTGTCAACGCCGATGGCCCCACCGGTCGAACGCACCTTACCGGTCACGTTGCCCATGTCGCCCACGGTGGCGAAGTGGAGGTTGCCGCCGTCGATCAGGATCGTGTCTGGATTGGGGTTCGTGTTACCCGCCTTGAAGGTGTTGGTGTTGCCGTTCAGGCTCGACTCGACCACCAGAACGCCGCTGCCCAGCTTCTCAAAAACGGTTGTTGCCGCGGCGACCGTGTCGAGGAACGCGTTCGCCGCGTTGGCCATCTGGCCTTGGATCACCGTCCGCCCACTGCCGTCGAACGTGTAAGTGTTTTGTGGGTTTTCGTTGGTGTACAGGCGGCCGCTTAGTGTGAACGTTTCGCCTTCGGGCAGCAGGTTGACCCAGCCCGCGCTATTGGACGCCGGGGCGTTGCCGGTGATCTTGAGCGAGTGCTGGCCCTTGATTGTGAAGTCGTGCGGAACGCTGAAGTTGTTGGCGATTACACGCTCTAAGCCCTCGCCGGACTCTTCGGGGCCGGGTTCGACGATGAGGTTGAAGCCGATCGAGTTCGCCGGGTTGCCGTTGCGGACCGAGCCGCTAGGACCGAAGGCCAGGTCGTCTCGAAGGATCACGTTGCCGCGGTCGATTACGGTGCTGCCAGTGTAGGAGTTCTCGTAGAGAACGACCGTGCCCAGCGGCTGGCCGTCTGAAGAGCGGGACTCGCTCCCGAGACGAATCCGGCCCCCGCCGGTGATGCCGCCGACCAGGTCGATGATTCCGGAGGGGAATCCCTGTCCCATCTCGGTATTCTCATCGTTGAGCAACTCGGGGGTACCGGTGAATCCGGATCCCAGGTAGAGGGGTACGTCTTCCGGCTGCATGTCGGCATTGAGCAGGTTGTCGACTACTGTGACCGTCTGCCCCGTGACCAACAGTCGCGGCTGCGATTCGATGCTGACGGCCGGGTTATACACTCCAATGTGGCTGCGAATGGCGGTATTGTTGGCGACATTGTCATCCATCGAGTCAACCGCGACTTCCTGGAAGCCACCGGCCAGAGTCAGGGTTCGTGGGCCTGCAAAGTCGATCCGCTCGGTCGAACCCACGACGGCGCTAATGATGTTCGTCGATGTGGATCCGGTGCTCATTACCAGCGAGTTGCCGCAGTTGAACGAGCAAGTGTACGAATCGACCATCGCGCCCGGCTCAGCCTCGGGGTCCGGGTCTGGGATCATCACCACGATCGAAGGCTCGTCTTGTTCAAACAGGAGGCGGCCCGGTCCGCTGACGGTGGTGGTGCGGCCGTCGACGCCAAGCGTCAGGGACGAGATCGTGATGTCGCCGCTATTTAGGCGGACTTCCAAGTCGGATGTAAGGGCAACGGACAGGTTGGCGCCAGCGACCGGACCAACAGCGTCGGGATCGACGTTGTTGTGATTGGGGTCGTCGGGATAGGTTGCATTTCCCGAGGTGACTCCTGGCGCAAGCCAGTTTGAGGGGTTGGTCCAGTCCTGGGGGCCGGAGGGGCTGAGATTGTTCCACTGGAACTCCGCCAGTGTGGTCTGCGCCTGGACCGGGGTCGTTGACAGGGTGATTCCCAGCGCCGTGATCAAAGCTGTCTTGGTGATTGCCCGTTTCATCTGCTTCCCTCCGCTCCTGTGCGAAGTCTCCTACAGGGGTAAGTCTTACAGAATCGCAGTCGCCTCGGCGAAATTCCGGGCGTGTCCTGCGTGTCAGCGAACGGTGGCGGTGCTCATCCGCGGAGCCGCGAGGCCGGCGCGTCCACTGCGCGGCGCGCTGGCCGCGGGGGTATCTTGGTGCTCTCTGTCCATAAGGGGCGGCGCCCACGAACTGGCCGTGGGCGCCGCGAGTCGTTCTTGCTGCGCGGCGATTGGGACGCGGGCAGCTGTCTCTTGGGTTTTAGCCGCGGCGGCGGGTCGCGAGACCCAGGCCGCAGAGGCTAAGCAGCGCCAGCGAGGTGGGCTCGGGCACGTTCGGTGTGACCGACTCCCAATCGAGGCCGACGCGGATTTCGTCGAACGCCATCACGGCTCCGCGGCGGTTGCCGCCTTCACTGCCTGCTAGCAGGCCGACGCCGGTCTGGGCGAGGTCGATGGGATCAACGCCGTTGTCGAGGATGAACTTCGACATGTCCGGGGCGCCGTTCAGGCCCTCGGAGGAAAGGTCTGGGTTCAACCAAACCTCAACGAGGTCGGGGATGAAATTGACATCGTTGATGTCCAGGTTGCCGGCGGTGACCTTCACCACGACAAATTGCTGGTTGTAAGAGAACCGCTCGTCGCTGACCGCGTCGTCGACCGCGGCGTTCTTCGCGCGGAGGGTCCAGCGGTCGGTCGTCTTGTTCGACGGGTTGCCGATCTGAGCAACCTCGCCCAGACCACCGCCATTGAGCAGGGTGAAGTGGGCGTTGCGGGCGTAGACGTTCGGGTGGTACTGAGTCTGGTCGCCACCACCATCGTTGTCGGTGTCAACGACCAGCGGGTCGTGGAACCCGCGACGCTCACCAATGAACGAGATGTAGTACGAACCGCCGACACCGACGACTTCCGTCATGTTCGCGGCGCCATAGCCGGAAAGGTCCATGTTCCGGTACCACTGGGCGTTGCGTCCGCCGCCGTCGCGGTCGTCGTTCAGGCCGTTGAAGTCGACAAGGCCATAGTTGCCCGAGGTCACCAGCGTCCGGCCCATCGTGTCGGTGTAGGACAGGCCACCGCCGACAGCACGCAGGCTGTTGGGGTCGCCATTGCTGCCGTTCCGGGTCCATTCGTTGGACCAACCCGAGCCGCCGTCCGACCCCGGACCGAGGCCGATGTCGGTGCCGTCGGCGTACTGGAAGCCTTCGTACGAGATGAGCTCTGCCCCAGCCGGCAGCGCCATCAAGGCAACGGCGATCACGCCGAAGCACGTTGTCGCGATCTTCATTAGTTCTCCCTCAAAGTTGATAAGGACTCACGGTGCTTGGAGCCGCGCTAGACCAGGGCGGCGAGCAGCAGAATCAACCAGCAAAAAGATTAGGAAGTGACAGTACGCGTGGGGCATCACCCGGTTCTCAAGCAGCCGATCGTTCGAGTAGGCGTAAGACCACTACGCTCCGCTAGCGACAGTCTCGACGGCGTAAGGAGAAAAGGAACAGAGGCCCACAACGACGGACGCCAGGACAAGTTATCGCCGCAGACGCGGCCGTTGGCATTCCCGTCATCACTCATACTACCAGCCTTTGTGGCGTCGTCAGCACATTCGACGCCTGCTTTTCAGACTTTTCAGCGTGCCCTGTGTTGCAAGGAGGGGGTGAAATGTTGCACTCCTGGTGGATTTGCGAAGCACCGCATTGCGTTAGTTGGGGACGGTAGGGAGGCATGTTGCAGACGCGGTTACAGAGACTCTCCTGCTATACAGCCAGTAGTTTGGGGGGACTGGGTTCCCGCCCCTGGTGACGGGTTTCGCTAACGGTTTGCAACGCGAAGGTTTGGCTGGCTTATCCAACGCCGTTGTTTAGAGTCCGGTGTCGTGATGACCTAGCGTTTGAGGAGTCCAGTCGAACCTGCTCACGATGCGTGATTGGAACTCGTTGCAAGCCCGTTGAGGTACTCCTCGAGGTTCGTGTAGCCATCCCCGTTTCGGTCGACAGCGCCGTCGGCGGGATCGTTGGGGTCGAGCCCATGGTTGCGTTCCCACGCGTTCGGAATGCCATCATCGTCTGTGTCCCAGTCAGCGGGGCGTCGCTCTTCTGGGTAGTCGTCCCAGCCGCCGACGTCCTCTTGGGAGTCAGGCAAGCCGGGCAGTCCGCTGCGGCTGCCGGTGAAGGTCGCGGTCCCGTCTCGGGTCTCGGCGATGACTCGTTTGTCGTGGTCGTCAAGAGCGGGCACATTGCACCCCACATCGGCCAGGATGTCGAAGTACGCGTCCCGGGCGGATTGGGTCTGCACATAGCTCGGGAAGAACGGCTTGTCGTAGACGAATTCCGATAGCGGTTCGTCCCGTGGGGCCACAACGCCTTCGAGCGGTGGAGCGGGCCCGTAGCGGCCTTCCATCACATTCCCCTCGACGTAGTAGTCTTGAGGGCCGAAAGCGTGATTGCGTTCGGGCTTGAGCATGTGGAATACGGTAGTCGCCGGGCCGGGCTTGTAGTAGTTGGCGACGAACTGAACCTTCTTGGCGCCGCCGTCGGTGGTGCGGTAGCCCCAGTTGTAGACCAGGTTGTTGCGTATATCTAAACGGCCCGCGTGGATGTTGGCCTGGTCGATGGCGCCGGCGAGGCTCCAGTTGCGGCCTGCGCAGTGGGCCAACAGGTTGTGGTGGAACGATCCGATGTCGCCGCTGATGCTCGCGGCGAAGCCGTGCTGCTTGCCTTCTTCGTACTTGCGGTGCCCTGCGATATTGAGCGCCTCGCTGATCAGCGTCCGCTGGAGCGTGATGTTCCTGGCGCCGCGTGAGCTGAACGCCTCGTCGTGAGACCAACTGATTGAGCAGTGGTCGATGATCGAGTGGTCGCTGCTGGCCATGCCCATCCCGTCGAGCGTGTCGCCGGAGGTGTCGCCCGGACGCACACGGAGGTACCGGAGGATATTGTCATGGGCGCCGAGCATCCCCATGTTGTAGTTCGAGATGCAGATCCCACTGCCAGGCGCCGTTTGACCAGCGATGGTCACGTAGTTGTCGCGAAGCGTTAGGCGTGACTTGAGTTCAATTCGACCACCCACGTCGAACACAATCGTCCGCGGGCCGGTCGCCCCGACCGCGGCGCGGAGACTGCCGGGGCCATCGTCGGCGAGTGTCGTGACCTTGAAGACTCGTCCCCCGCGTCCGCCGATCGCGAAACGCCCGTAGCCCTCGGCGCCGGGGAACGCGAGATGCCGCACGCGGAACGTCCAGACATCGCCACGGGTCACCTGACCCTGCCCGTCGGTCGTGTCGATCCGCCAGCAGTAGTGCTGCAGGCTGTCGTTGGGGAGAACGGCGACCGGTAGTTCAGGCTCATCGGTGTTGGTGATCTGCACCGCGGTGCTTGAATCGCTTCCTCGCACCGCGTTGACCGCGGCGTTGTAGTCGCGGTCGCGGGTTAGGTAGACGCGGAATGACCTAGCGTCGACAGGCGCAGACCAAGACAGCCGAACCTGGCCGGATTTGCCATCAGTGTGCTCATCGAAGTTGGCGGGCGAGGGGGCGAATGCTCGTTCGCGTGGATCGCCTGTGTCGATCTCCAAGGCGTTGAGAACGATGCTGGGATCGTCGCCGCCGGGTAGGGCTGCTAGTCGCAGCACCGCGGGGGCGCCTGGTTCGGCGGTGAACGGAACGTAGGTGGCGCCCATCTGGTCGTCGCGCGCCGCGTCGTGGGACGGGGCGCCGTCGCTGCGATGCTCACCCGACTGCAGTTGCACGCCGCTGGTTGGTCCATTGCCAGGGCGGTTGTGGAATGCCGCCAGCGTGTGTTTTCCCGGGGCGAGGCCCGCGATCTTGATCTCGATGGTCGAACGTGACTCGACGCCGTCGGCGGCCAAGCTGGCGCCGGTCGCCAGGCTCGCTTTGTGCAGGAAGCCTCGCAGTGGCGCGCCGGAGCTCTCTAGCGTTACGGTAACACCGTCGAACTCCTTACTCACGCTACTCCCTTCCTTGATCTCCCATTCGTGCCAGCCCGTGGTTTCCGCGTCGCGCCTGCCGGTTGCGGCGCTGAGGTCGATCCGCAGCGGGGTGTTGGCCAGCAGGCCTTCTGACGATAGGAACAGTGTTGCTATAGCGCAGGTGAGTGCGACGCGGGTCATCGAGGGCGCCTTGTTTGTTGGGGGAGAGCCTAGCGGCTCGACAGTTCCAGTTCCGCTGCAGGAAGTCCCGGCGCGGAGGCTGTCAGGGTGATGGTACCGGTGTCGTCATCGCTGCGGACCACAACCAACGCCCGGCCGTGAAAGACACGCCGTGAAAGCGCGTTGTACGGTTCGTCGGAGCTGAGGTCGCCGCTGCCAACACCGACGATCGTGCCCGGACCGTCGATCGTGTAGGTGACCTGGTGATCTGCGTCCGGGCGAACCAGACCGTCGGCATCGACAATCTCTACAGCGACGAAGCTCAGATCCTGTCCGTCGGCGACTAGGTCCGTCCGGTCGGGCGTAAGGCGGATGCTCTCCGCTGGGCCGGCGGTGGTGAGCACCATCCGCTGTTGAGCCCGCCCCTGTTCGTCGAGTCCTATCGCGGTAACCTCGCCCGGGGCGTACCGCACACTCAGCGTGGCGACGCCATCCTCGTAGCCACTCGGTGTGACTTCACCAACAACCTGGCCATTCAGCTCAACCCGGACCGTTGGCCAGCGGCTAGCGACCTTGACTTGGAGATCTCGCCCCTCGTGCCCCGGCCAGGTCCAGCTGGCCATGAGGGGTTCGGTCGCCCATTGCGATGGCTGCCACGCTCCGCCATCGGGCGCCGGTTCAACTACTGCAACAGACAGCCTTTCTCCTCGGTCCCAAACGATTTCGCGAAAGTGGGAGATAGGCCTTCGGACGCCGGTGATATCAATGTCGCCGCACAGCGCGCCATGGTAGGGGTAGTGTGTTCCCTCCCAGTGCGGTGTGACGGTCGCGCCGGGCGGGAAATTCCGGCCGATCCCGGCCTCGCCTAGGTAGTCGATCGCCGACCAGACGAAGTCGCCCACCACATAAGGGCGAGAAGATACATGGTCGCGGCTGGTTGCCAGGTCACTTAGGTAGGACTCGCTGGCGTACATCACCCGATCGGGAACTCGCTGGTGGTCGTCGGCGTAGCGGCCCTGCTCGTAGTTGTACCCGGCGACATCCAACTCGCCGAACAGGCGATCCAGCTTGCTCCAGTTCTGCGGGCCCAGCCCGTTGACCCCCGCCGTGACGGGCCGGGTCGGGTCGAGCTCACGCACGACCGCTACCATCTCACCCGCAAGGTCGGGGGCGTGATCGGCGCCGCGCTCGTACATCTCATTGCCGATGCTCCACATGATCACGGAGGGGTGGTGGCGGTCCCGCCGCACCATCGCCGCCAGGTCGGCCCGCCAGTTCTCGGCGAAGTCCTCGTGGTAGTCGTGCGCGACTTTTTTCTTCGCCCAGCAGTCGAACGCCTCGTCGATCACGAGCAGTCCGAGCCGGTCGCAGGCGTCGAGGAAGGCGGGGGAGGGCGGGTTGTGGGCGGTGCGGACCGCGTTGTACCCGGCTTCTTTGAGCAGCCCGGCCTTCCGCTGCTCCGCCCGGTCGAACGCGGCCGCGCCGAGGCAGCCGTTGTCGTGGTGGACGTTGCCGCCAAACAGGGCTACGGGCTTGCCGTTGAGCAGCAAGCCGCGGTCGGCAGTTACCTCAATGGTGCGGATCCCGAAGGACGACTCGTGCCGGTCGACTTCCTTGCCATCGCTCAACAACAGGTAGCGGACCGTGTAGAGTGCGGGGTCGTCGGGGCTCCACAGCCGCGGGTTGCTAAGCACCAACTTCTGGTGCGTCTCAGCGGACTTGCCGCGTGACGCCCGAATTGGTTCGGTGTGCGACGCGACGACCTCGCCGTCAGGGCTGAAGAGCTCGACCCGCAATTCGGCCAGAGTCTCTTGTGGCGTAGTCTGTTCAACGCGGGCCGAGGTGCTGAGTGTGCATTGCCGGCCCTCCAGCGTATCTACCGACGCCACACAGGACTGCGGATCGATCGACAACGTGGGGCGCCGCTCGAGCCAGACGTGACGGTAGATCCCCGAACCAGTGTACCAGCGACTGTTGGGCTGGGCGGAGTTGTCGACACGCACCGCCAGCAGATTCGGCTCGTCGGCGGAGAGTCGGTTGGTGATCTCGAATCGGAACGGCGTGTAGCCGTAGGCGTGGCCGCCGAGCTGTTCGCCGTTTAGCCAGACCGTGGCGTTCCGGTAGACGCCATCGAACACCAACCAGGTGCGTTCTCCTGCTGTTGGCACGCAGTGCAGTTGGCGGCGGTACCAGCCCACGCCGGTCGGGAAGAACCCGCCCCCGCCGGCGCTAGGTTCGTCGGCGGAACGCGATAAGCCGATGCTCCAGTCGTGGGGAAGCCGCACCTGGGGCCAATGGTTGTCGTCGTGTTCAGTGAGCTGAGCGTCAGCAACGTCGCCCAGGCGAAAATGCCAATCATCATCGATCCGCTCGCGCTGTGCCGCGTACGCGGACGCGCAGCAGAGGGCGGCTAGGATCGTGGGCAGGGCGGACAGGAAGGGACGCATTCGGTTCATTGGAGCCCGCTGCTTCAGGCAGAACAATTGAATCTGACGGAAAACAAGCCTCTTTTTGCGTCGCCGGTTTGTGGAACGCGGTCTGCAACGCGGGGTAGCATAGATTGCCCACACCCTACTGGTGTCTGTTCTCAGGTCCCCAACGACTGGGTCTCCGCTTGCCTGCTACGCATCGGTTCGCCAACACGATCTGCGCGGCTGCGCTCTGTGCGCTGCTTGCGTGCAGCTCCTCGTCCCGGGCCGACACGGCGGAATTGGAGCACGCGTTCGTTTCGCCGGCCGACTCCGCCAAGCCTTGGACCTTTTGGTACTGGCTCGACGCGGCGGTCACAGCTGAAGGGATCTCCGCCGACATTAGTGCGATGCGCGACGCCGGACTCGGCGGCGCATACTTGATGCCGATCTACGGGCCGCAGGACCCTCCGCTGGTGAGCCCGCAGGCGACGCAGCTCTCGCCGCACTGGTGGGACCTTGTCCGTCACGCCGCAGCGGAGGCCGATCGCGCCGGCATCGAGCTGGCTATGCACTTAAGCGACGGGTTTGCGCTAGCGGGTGGGCCGTGGATCACACCAGAGCTGTCGATGCAGCAGCTCGTCTGGTCCCGAACGATCGCGTCTGGCGGCGGGCCTGCGGAACTGACGCTTCCCCGCCCAGCCACCCGCGAGGGCTATTATGAGGATGTCGCCGTGCTGACGTTCCCAGCGCCAGAGGGCGAGGGGATCTCGACAGCCAGCGTTCCGGTGACCGTGACCACCAACGCCGCTGACCAGCAGGCCCAGCAGCTTGTTGTGCCGGGCAACACCGAGCGGCTCCGCTCATCGGCGCCGTGCTGGATCGACTTCCGCTTCGAACAGCCGTTCACCTGCCGGGCCGTGACCATCCGTCCCGACGGCAACAACTACCAGTGTCAGCGGATGCGGCTCGAGGCGAGCGACGATGGGCAAGTATTCCGCCCGATCGCCCAGCTATCGGCCCCACGACATGGCTGGCAGGACGAGGGCCGCCCGGTGACGCACGCGGTTCCGGCGACGACCGCTTGCGTTTTCCGCCTGTCATTCGACCCAGAGGGCGCCGAGCCGGGCGCCGAGGATCTGGACTTCGCAAAGTGGAGCCCCGTGCTGAAGGTGCAGGGGATCGAGCTCTCCAGCGCGGCCTGCGTGCACCACTTCCGCGGCAAATCGGGCGCTGTGTGGCGGGTGTCGCCGATATCGCCTGATGTGGACGCCGCGGCGGCTGTTTCCAGCAACTCGGTCGTTGACGTCACTTCGATGATGGACGAGCAGGGCGTGCTTCATTGGGACGCGCCGCCCGGCGAATGGGTAGTGCTGCGGTTCGGGCACACCTCGACCGGCAAGCAGAACGCCACTGGCGGCGGCGGCAAGGGGCTGGAGTGCGACAAGCTCAACCCGCAGGCGGTTCGAACCCAGTACGCCGGTTGGTTCGGTGAGGCGCGTCGGCAGTTGGGGGCCGAGCTTGCCGGCAGGGTGCTGACCAGGTTGCACGTCGATAGCTGGGAGTGCGGCAGCCAGAATTGGACGGCCGACCTGCCGCAGCAATTCATAGAGCGTCGCGGCTACCCCGCGGCGCCCTGGCTTCCAACACTGGCCGGCTACGTGATTGACGACGCGGACGCTTCCGAGCGTTTTCTTCACGACTTTCGGCGGACGCTTGCCGAGCGACTCGACGGAGCGTTCTTCGGTACGCTCGAAGAGCTGGCGGCCGAAGCCGGCTCCTCGTTTTCCGCCGAGTGCACGGCGCCCACCATGCTGGCCGACGGCCTCAGGCACTACCAGCACGTCAGTATGCCGATGGGCGAATTCTGGCGGCAGAGCCCGACGCACGACAAGCCGAACGATGTGCTCGACGCGATCTCAGCCGGGCACATCTACGGCAAACGCACTATCGGCGCCGAGGCGTTCACCCAACTCCGCATCCGCTGGGACGAGTCGCCGGCCATTCTCAAGCCGATGGCCGACCACAACCTGTGTCTGGGCGTCAACCAGTTGGTGCACCATGTCTGGATGCACAACCCGTGGCTCGACCGCAAGCCGGGCGTGACGCTCAACGGCATCGGCACGTTCCAGCAGCGGGACCAGGTTTGGCAGCCGCACGCCTACGCCTGGAACGGCTACCTGCAGCGGCTGCAGGCGGTGCTGCAGCAGGGCGACGCGGTGGTCGACATCGCGGTGTTCACCGGCGAGGAGTTGCCGAGTCGGGCGGTTCTGCCTGAACGACTCATCGACACGCTGCCCGGCCTGATCGGCGAGCAACGCGTCAGCAAAGAGCGGCGGCGGCTCGCCAACCGCGGCGTTCCCACCCGCGAGATGCCCGAGGGCGTGCGGCACTCGGCGAATATGGCCGACCCCGCCGGCGGCACGGACCCGCTCCGCGGGTACAAGTACGACTCCCTCAACCGCGACGCTCTGCTGCGACTAGCGGAGGTTGAGGACGGCCGCATTGTGCTGCCGGGCGGCGCGAGCTACGGCGTGCTGGTTGTCCCCGGCAGCCGGCCGATGTCGCCGCAGGCGGGCCTGATGTCTGTGGAGGTCGGCGAGAAACTATTGTCGTTGGCCGACGCGGGCGGGCGTTTGGTGCTGGTCGATCTGCCGGAGCGGACACCCGGGATGGGCGACCCCGAAGCCGACACCGAGGTTCTGGACGACCTGGCCTCGCGGCTAGCCGATCACCCGAACGTCTCGGTCGGGGCCTGGCGGCCCGATTCACTCGATCCGCTAGGGATCAACCGCGACCTGCAGGCCTGGGACGAAGCGGGCGAGACCGCCCGTCAGGTCGGCTGGACCCACCGTCGAGGCGATGGTTGGGACGTCTATCTCCTTGCTAACCAGCAGGACACGCGGCGGAGTGTCAGCGTAGGCGTGCGGGCGAGCAGGCCGCACGCCGCGGTGTGGGACCCGGTGACCGGTAGCCAGGCACCCGCAATTCAGCAGGGCGGGCGGTGGCAGGTTTCTCTCGAGCCGCATCAGTCGTTGCTTCTGGTATTGAGCGACGAGAAGCTCAACGACCTGGCGCCAGCGGATTCGCGACAGCAAGTCGTCGCGATCGAGCCGACCGCCTGGCGGGTAACGTTTGAGCCTGCCATCGGCCCCGCGCCGGACGCGATCGAGCTAGCCGGCCTGGTTGACCTCTCCGACCACAGCGATCCCGGTGTGCGGGCATTCGACGGCATCGCCACGTACGACGCGGCGTTCGACTACAATCCGGAGGACGGGCAGGACCGGGCTTGGCTGGACCTGAGTTCTGTCGCGGGTACGGCAAGAGTTCATGTCAACGGCGTCGACTGCGGTGTGGCCTGGACGCCGCCGTATCGGGTTGACGTCACCGATGCCGTGACGGCCGGCGAGAACAGGCTGGAGGTCCAGGTCGCTGGCGTATGGCGGAACCGCATCCTCGCCGACGCCAAGGCGCCTGAGCACGAGCGGCTGACCTGGACCAACGCCCGGCCGCTGCCCGGGTCGGTGGGCCCTGTGCCGTTTGGGCTGCTTGGCCCCGTCAAACTTCAATCGAATACTTCTCAAGCAGAAGCCCCGCAATGATGACTCTACGGTCCGTCCTTTTACTTTCGGTATTGCTTGCCACAAGCGCGGTTGCCGATGAGACGGCGACAGCACCGCATACCATCGACGACGCCAGCATGCAGCGCGTCTACGAAGAGCTCCGCACTCCCTATAAGTACGGCACGATCCTCACGCCGGAAGAGGACCAGTACTACGACTGCCCCAATGTGTTCCGACACGACGGCTCGTGGTACATGGTGTTCGTGAAGATAAGCAACCTGGTCGGTTACGAGACCTGCATCGCCAAGAGCGACAACCTGCTCGACTGGAAGATCCTCGGAACGGTGCTCCCGTTCCGCGACCAGGGCTGGGACCGCTGGCAGGCCGACGGCAGCATCGCGCTGGTCGATCCAAAGTGGGAGGGCGGCTCCGCCATCAGCCAGCACGACGGCAAGTACTGGATCTCTTACTTCGGCGGGCACAAGCAGGGCTACGAGACCGACCCGCTCGCCATCGGCATGGCCCACACCACTGAGCTTGGCAGCGGCCAGCCCTGGGAACGGCTCAAGGAGAACCCGGTCCTCTCGCCCGACGACGCCGACGCCCGACCCTTCGAGCGGAAGACGCTTTACAAGAGCCACGTCTTTCGAGACGAGTCGCAGACGCTCGGCGCCCCGTTTGTCATGTTCTACAACGCCAAGCAGCGGGACGCCTGGGTCGAGCGGATCGGCATCGCGGTCTCCGACGACCTGGTCACCTGGCGCCGCTACGGCGACGGCCCCGTCGTGGACAACGGCAAGGGCATCACGGGCGACCCGCAGATCATCCGCATGGGCGACCTGTGGGTGATGCCGTACTTTGGCGCCGGCTGGAAGAAGGGGATCGGGGCGTTCGACACTTTCGCCGTGTCGCGGGACCTGGTGCACTGGACCAAGTGGGAGGGGGAAAACCTGATCGAGCCGTCCGAAGAATGGGACAAGACCTTCGCCCACAAGCCGTGGCTGATCAAGCACAATGGGGTGGTGTACCATTTCTACTGCGCCGTTGGCGGAAAGAAACGCACCCTCGCCCTCGCGACCTCCAAAGACCTCCGGGGAGACCATGAGTAGAGCTGCCGCTGTTTGCCTGACGCTGCTAGTCGCCGTCGATTCCACGGTGGCGGCGCTGCCCGCCGCCCGCACGATCTGGTTCGACAAGCCGGCCGAGCGGTTCACCGAGTCGCTCCCGCTGGGCAACGGCCGGCTGGGCGCCATGCTGTTCGGCGGGACCGACGAGCTGCGGGTTGTGCTCAACGAGGGCGGCATGTGGTCAGGCAGCCCCCAGCAGGCCGACCGCGCCGACGCGCACCGGGCGCTCCCGGCGATCCGGCGGCTGCTGCTCGAGGGCAAGAACGCCGAGGCCGAAGCCCTCGTGAATCGCAACTTCACCTGCACTGGACTAGGGTCCAACCGCGGCCGCGGGAAAGACGCCCCCTACGGGTGCTACCAGCAGCTGGCCGAGTTGCTGCTCCGGTTCAATCACGAAGGCGCCGCAACGCCAGCCAAGGGCTACCAACGCCGTTTGATGCTCGACCGAGCGATCGCGACGACGCGCTACCATCAAGGCAAGAATAAGTTCACGCGTGAGGCATTCGTCAGCAAGCCGGCCGAGTGCCTGCTGCTGCGGTTAGAGAGCGAGCAGCCCGGCGGCCTCAGCTTCAAGGTCGAGCTAAATCGCGCCGAGAACGCCTCGATAGAGACGACCGGCGACGCCACGCTGCTGATTACCGGCCAGCTGCCCGACGGGCACGGCGGCGACCGTGGCGTCAGGTTCGCTTCGCTGGTCCGTGTGATGAATCAGGGGGGCCGTGTCGCCGCCGCCGATGGCAAGCTCGCGGTGACCGGCGCCGACAGCGTGGTGGTCGCGGTTTCTGCCGCGGTGGCCATCGAGAGCTTCGCCGGCCGCCCGGTGGACGACCCAGCCGACCAGGCCCGGCGCGACCTCGCCAGCGCCGCCGACAAGGACTTCGATACCCTCCGCGCCGAGCACGTGGCGGACTACCAACGGTGGTTCCAGCGGTCCTCGCTGCAGCTGGGAGACAAGTACCCGGCGGCCCACCCCAACGCGTCGCTCCCCACGCCCCAGCGCCTAGCGGCTTACGCCGAGGACCCCTCGGATATCGACCTGCCGGCCACGCTGTTTGACTTTGGCCGCTACCTGCTGATCAGCTCGTCCCGCCCCGGGGGTCTGCCGGCTAACCTGCAGGGGATCTGGGCCGAGGAGCTGCAGACGCCGTGGAACGCCGACTGGCACGCCAACGTCAACATCCAGATGAACTACTGGCCGGCGGAGATCACCAACCTGTCGCCATTGAACCGCCCGGTGTTTGACTTGATCGGCTCGCTGGTCGAGCCGGGCCAAGAGACCGCCCGCGCGTACTACGACGCGCCGGGGTGGGTTGCCCACCTGCTGCTCAACCCGTGGGGGTTCACTTCGCCGGGCGAGTCCGCCGCGTGGGGGTCGACTGTCTCGTGTTCGGCGTGGATGTGCCAGCACCTGTGGGACCACTACCAGTTCACCCTCGACCGTGAGTTTCTGGAGGAGGTCTACCCCACGCTCCGCGGCGCGGCGGAGTTTTACGCCAGCATCCTGATCGAGGAACCCACCCACGGCTGGCTGGTGACGGCGCCGTCCAACTCGCCGGAGAACGCGTTCCTGGACGAGCAGGGCCGATCGCTGCACACCTGCATGGGGCCGACCATGGACCAGCAGCTGCTGCGGTACCTGTTTGGCGCCGTGATCGACGCGTCGACGATCCTTGATCGTGACCAGCAGCTCCGCGAGCGGCTGATCCAGGTCCGCGGGCGGCTGGCGCCCAACCAGATCGGCTCCGATGGGCGGATCCTCGAGTGGCTCACCGAACGGCCCGAACAGGACCCCCACCACCGCCACATCTCGCACCTGTGGGCGGTCTATCCCGGTCAGGCGATCAACGCCGACACGCCCGAGCTGGCCGAGGCCGCGCGGCGGTCGCTCGACGCCCGCGGCGACGGCGGCACCGGTTGGAGCCTGGCCAACAAGGCCTGCCTGTGGGCTCGGCTGGGCGACGGCG
Source organism: Posidoniimonas corsicana (assembly GCF_007859765.1). Taxonomy (NCBI): domain Bacteria; kingdom Pseudomonadati; phylum Planctomycetota; class Planctomycetia; order Pirellulales; family Lacipirellulaceae; genus Posidoniimonas; species Posidoniimonas corsicana. The sequence continues at coordinate 22,951 of NZ_SIHJ01000006.1, read as the reverse complement.
ACCGCGCCCTGACGATGATCAATAACCAGCTCCACCCGGTCGGCGGCGGCAAGGACGGCATCCGCTGGCAGGGTGGCACCTACCCCAACCTGTTCGACGCACACCCGCCGTTCCAGATCGACGGCAACTTTGGAGCAACGGCCGCCATTGCCGAAATGCTGCTCCAGAGCCGGCTCGAGGACCCCGCCGGCGACTCGCCGGTCGTCATCAACCTGCTTCCCGCACTGCCATCGGCCTGGCCGGTGGGCGCGGCGGAGGGCCTGCGGGCGCGGGCCGGGTACGAGGTGGATCTCAGCTGGTCCGACGGCCGGCTGATGCGGGCGACGGTCACATCGACGCTCGGCCACCCGGCCGTTCTTAAGGTCGGCGACGCGTCCAAATCGCTCAGTCTGGCGGCCGGCGAGAGCGTCACGCTCGACGGCAATCTCAATCCGGTGGCGTCGGATGGCTAGGCTGACGCAGGTTCTTGGCGCGTGGGCAGTGCTGGTCGCTGGCGCCCTCTCGGCGCCCGACTGGGAAAACGAGCAGGTTCTCGCGATCAGCCGGCTGCCTGCCCGCGCGACTTTCTGGCCTTGTGAAACGGCCGAGCAGGTAGTCGCAGGCGGCGAGAATTCTCCGTATTCTACCTCACTGAACGGCGATTGGCGGTTCCACTGGTCGCCCAATCCAGAGCACCGCCCGGAACGCTTCCACGAGCCTTCGTTCGACGACTCGGCATGGGGCACGCTGCCGGTTCCTTCCAGCTGGCAGATGCACGGTCACGGCACGCCGATCTACGTCAGCGCCGGCTACACGTTCAAGATTGACCCGCCGCGGGTCACCTCCGAGCCCAAGAGTTCGCACACCGCGTTTGCCTCCCGCAACCCGGTCGGGAGCTACCGCCGCACCTTCGAGCTTCCGTCTGACTGGAACGGGCGGCGGGTGCTTGTGCACTTTGCTGGTGTTGAGGGCGCGTTCTACCTGTGGGTAAACGGGCAGAAGATCGGCTACAGCCAGGGGAGCCGCTCGCCGGCGGAGTTTGAAATCACCGACGCGGTGCACGCAGGGGAGAATCACATCGCGGTGGAGGTCTACCGCTGGTCGGACGGCAGCTACCTGGAAGACCAGGACATGTGGCGGATGGCCGGCATCTGCCGCGACGTGACGCTCTACTCGACAGCGCCGCAGCGGATCGCCGACTACACGGTCCGCACGGAGCTGGACGATCGGTACCGCGACGCAAACATCGCCATCGACCTGGATCTCGACGCGCCCGCGGGCGAGGACCTTGCCGGCTGGACCGTGTCGGCCCGGCTCTTCGATGACGCGTCGCAAGTTGCCGCTGACGAGCAGGACGCCGAGCCAATCCTCAACCGCGCATCGCGTTCCCGGGTGCTGAACGACCGCACGCCGCAGCGTGGGGCGGGGCGGTTCGGCTGGTTGGAGTTGCCGGTCCCCAATGCCAAACGCTGGACCGCCGAAACACCCCACCTGTACTCGCTCGCCATCGCGCTGAAGAACCCCGCCGGCCAGACCGTCGAGGCGGTCGGCGGCAAGGTCGGCGTCCGCGAGGTCGAGATCCGTGGCGGGCAGATGCTGGTCAACGGCCAGCCAATCCGCCTGCGGGGCGTGAACCGGCACGAGCACGACCCGGTGACCGGCCACGCAATCAGCCGCGAGCGGATGGAGCAGGACATCCGGCTGCTGAAGCAGGCGAACGTCAATGCCGTCCGCACCGCCCACTACCCGAACGACCCGTACTGGTACGAGCTGTGCGACCGCCACGGCCTGTACGTCATGGACGAGGCCGACCTCGAGACCCACGGCCTCCGCGGCAAGCTTTCGCACGAACCCCGCTGGGCCGCGGCGTTCCTGGACCGCGTGGTGCGACTCGCCGAGCGGGACAAGAACCACGCGTCGGTGGTGATGTGGTCGCTCGGCAACGAGTCGGGGCAGGGGCCCAACTTCGCATCTTGCGCGGGCTGGCTGCACGCGTTCGATCCGACCAGGCCGGTCCATCACGAAGGCGCGCAGGGCGACCCCCGCGACCCCGACTGGGTAGACGTCCGCAGCCGATTCTACCCCCGCCTGCGGGCCGAGTACCTCAACCCCTCGGCGTTGGCCGACGGCGCCCCCGAGCGGGCGGAGAACGCCCGGTGGGAGCGGCTGCTCGACCTGGCCGAGAACGAAGCCGACCCACATCCCGTGCTCACCAGCGAGTACGCCCACGCGATGGGCAACGCGATGGGCAACCTCGACCGCTACTGGCAGGAGATTTACTCGCACTCCAAGCTGCTGGGCGGGTTCGTCTGGGACTGGTGCGACCAGGGTCTGCTCCGCACCGCGGCGAACGGCCGGCGGTACTTCGCCCGGGGCGGCGACCTCGGCGACCAACCCAACCACGGCGCATTCTGTTTGAATGGCGTCGTGCTGGCCGACCGCACGCTGACGCCCAAGTACTGGGAGTTGAAGCACGTCTACCAGCCGGTGGAGGCTGAGCTGGTTTCTGCCGATCGCGGCCGGGTGAGGGTGCGTCTGGTCAACCGCCAGGACTTTGCGGACCTGAGTCGGTACGTCCTCCGCTGGACGCTGCTGCGGGATGGCGTCGCGACCACGCAGGGCGAGGTCGCCCCGCCCGCCTGCCCGTCCCGCGGCGAATGCGAGCTTGCCCTGACACCCGATGGCTGGGACCACTCGCAGCCGGGCGAGTGGTTGTTGAATCTTGAGTTCGTGCTCCGCGAACCGGCGACCTGGGCGCCGGCCGGACAGGTGGTCGCTGCTGAGCAGCTCACATTGGGAGTGGCGCCCCACCGTGATGCAGCGCCGCTTGCCCAGGTCGATGACTTCCAGATTGATGACAGTGATGACGTGATCTCCATTGAGGCGAGTGGAGTACGAGCTGTATTCAGCCGTAGGTACGCGGCGATCACCTCTCTCACGGTGGGTGAAGTCGAGATGCTATCGAGCACGGATGAACTAGCGGGAGGTCCGATGCCACAGCTATTCCGCGCTCCGGTCGACAACGACCGTGGCTTCGGCGGCTGGTTGGCTGAGGAGTGGCGGCAAGTGGGCCTCGCTGAACTAGAACCGTTGCTAACCTTTCTTGATCTCGAATTCATTGGAGACTCCGGGGCTAAGGTCGTAGCCGAGCGTACCGTACTAGTAGGCGACAAGCCGCGTTTAACCATTCGGGAAAGCTGGATCGTAAGGAGCGACGGCGTCCTCGAACTCACCAGCAAAATCACGCCCAACGCGTCGCTCCCGCCGCTGCCGCGGGTTGGCGTTGTGCTGCGGCTCGATGGTTCGCTCGACCAGCTGCGCTACTTCGGCCGCGGCCCGCACGCCAACTACCCCGACCGCAAGGCGAGCGCCTTCCTCGGCCGGTTCCACAGCACGGTGGCCGAGCAGTACTTCCCGTGGCCCCGACCGCAGGAGACCGGCGCCCACCAGGACACCCGCTGGGTCGAGCTCACCGACGAGGAAGGCCGCGGCGTGCGGGTGACTTCGCTCGGCGATCCGTTCGCGTTCTCGGCGCTGCCGTACACGCAGCAGGACCTGGCGGAAGCGGGCCACACGTACAACCTCGAGCCCCGTGACGAGGTGATCCTCTCCATCGACGCTGCGCAATGCGGGCTGGGCAACAGCAGCTGCGGGCCGGGCGTGCTGAAGGAGTTCAGCGTGCCGCCGGGCAGAACCTACGAGCTGCGCCTGCGTTTCGAGCCGGTAAACAAGTAGACGCCTCGGCAGTGTTAGCGGGCGGCTTCGAGTTGGATCGTCGCCGGCGCCAGCCCCTCGGCCGTGGCGGTGACCTCAACCTGACCCGGCTCACGACCACTCTGCACAACCGCCAGCAGCCGCCCGTCGCGCGGCTGCTTGGTTGGGTTTTTGAGGGCGGTCGTATCGTTCTGGTCGCCGTTGTCGACGCCCAGCAGCCGGCCGGCGCCGCCGACCGACAGCGTGACCTTGGCGTCGGAGTCACTGACCAGCCGCCCATCGCGATCGACGATCCGCACCTCCACGTGCGCCGCGTCCTGCCCGTCGGCGGTCAGCCGCGTGCGGTCGGCGACCAGTTGGAGCCGGGCCGCGTCGCCGGGGGTCTGCAGCGAGTCCGTCGCGACGACCTCGCCATCGCTAAGAGCCTCGACTTGCAGCTCGCCAGCGGCGTACGGCAGCCTGGCGACAAAGTCGCCGCCGAACCGGGAGCGCTCCGCCTCAACGGCCTCGCCGTTCAGGGTCAGCCGCACCTCGTCCGTGTTGGTGACAACAAACACCGGCAGCTCGGCGCCCTCTTCGGCCCGCCACAGCCGGGGGTGCTCGGCGTAGCCGAAACCGCGCCGCCGTCGGCCCCCGTCGCCGCGCCGCTGCCGGCCGACGAACAGCCGCACAAACGGTTCGCTGTCCCACTGCTTCTTCTGCTGGTAGCTGTAGGGCTTGAGGAAGCCCCGCGTGTCGAACACGCCCGCCTGGCTGCCGTGGTTGGGCCAGGGACCGGCCTCGCCGAGGAAGTCGAACCCGACCCACAGGTAGATCGAGCTGATGTGGTCGTTGTCGACCACCGCCTGCCAGCTCCGCGCGCCGCGGCCGTTCTCGCTGCCGTAGATCACGCGGCCGGGGAAGTCGCGGTGGTCCTGCTCGTAGTACTGTTCCTGGTAGTTGTAGCCGGCCACGTCCAGCATGTTGGCCAGGCCGATGTCGTTGGACGCGGGCATGTTGGAGAGCGCCATCGTGACCGGCCGGGTGGGGTCGTGCCGCTTGACGGCGGCGATCAGCTTGGGCGCCACCACCGCCAGGCGGGTCACGCTCGGCGATCCGTCGTCAACGGGCGGGGCGGCAGGGTCGAAGAACTCGGGGTGCGCGTAGGGGTCGCCGGGGTAGTCGATCTCGTTGCCGATGCTCCACAGGATGATCGACGGGTGGTTGCGGCCACGGCGGACCATGTCGGCCGCGTCGCGCTCGGCCCACTCCTCGAAGTCCTCGTTGTAGCCGAACCGCTCCGCCCGGCCGACGTTCCGGCCCTTCACCCACTTGCGTTTGCCCAGCTCCCACTCGTCGAACGCCTCGTCCATGACCAGCAGCCCGATCTGGTCGCACAGCGTGTACAGCTCGCTGGCCATCGGGTTGTGGCTGCACCGCACCGCGTTGGCGCCCAGCTCCTTGACCAGCCGCAGCCGCCGCTCGAGCACCGCGTCGGGCACGGCCGCGCCGACCACGCCGGCGTCGTGGTGCAGGCACAGGCCCTTGATCAGCGTCGGCTCGCCGTTGAGGAAGAAGCCCTCATTCGGGTCGAAGTAGTAGCTCCGCACGCCGAACGGGGTGCGGGTCTGGTCGACAAGCCGGTCGCCGTCAAACACCCGCGTGACCGCCGTGTACAGCACGGGCGAGTCGGTCGACCACCGCTGCGGCTCTTTGGCGATGTGCCAGTGGGCCAGCGTCTGCTCGCCGCCCGCGGGCAGAGTCACGCTGGTGGTCTGGTGCGAAAGAGGCGCGCCGCTGGGGTCGACCACCTCGCTCACCACGCGCAGCTTGCGCTGGCCGTCGGACTCGTTCGCAACCGTGTTGCTGACCAGGATGTCGGCCCGCTCGTCGGTGATGCGCGGCGTGGTGACGAACGTGCCCCACTGCGCGATGTGCGCCGGGTCGGTCGCCTGCAGCCAGACGTGCCGGTAGATTCCCGTGCCCGGGTACCAGCGGGAGTCGGCCACCTCGTCCCGCGCGACGCGCACGGCAATCACGTTCTCACCGCCCACGTTCAGGTGGGGCGTGATCCGCACGCTGAACGGGATGTAGCCGTACGGCCGGCCGCCGACCCGCTGGCCGTTGAGCCACACCTCGCTGTTGCGGTACACGCCGTCGAAGTGCAGCGAGACCTCGCGGCCCTGCCACTCGTCGGGCGCGTTGAACGTCTTGCGGTACCAGCCAACGCCGCCGGGCAGGTAGCCGGTGCCGCTGGCGAACTCGGGGTCGAACGGCGCCTCGGCGGACCAGTCGTGCGGCAGGTCGAGCGAGCGCCACTGGCTGTCGTCGAGCTCGGGCGACTGGCCGTCCTCCAGCTCGCCGAGCTGGAACCGCCAGTCGTTGTCGAACAGCTCTCGGACGGGGGGCGACTCTTGCGCACACGCCGCGCCGGGGAGGCAGACGCTGCTGAGAAGCAGTAGCAGGGGGCGTAGCTTTGAGCTGCAATTCATTGAGCTGTTTGTCGGGGGTGAGTACTCGGGAGGCGGAGAGGAGAGCCACTGTTCGGCGTGTGAAAGCAACAGCAGAACAGCAGTACGTAGGGGCCGCAACCGGATTGAACCCGCGGACCGCGGGCAAGTGTCGTTGGGCCGGTTGCCGGCGGGGTGTAGGTTCGCCTGCCGCCGCTGGTTAAGATTGATGGTCCACCCCCGTTCTTGCAATCAATGCAATGCGGCCGATCGTCGCGCACCGAGGACCCGAATATGAACCTGCCCGCACGCCTGGCGGCCCTGTTTGTGCTTTCCGCCGCCCCCGCTTTCGCCGCGGCGCCAGCCGGTTTCCTGTTTGTCACGTTCACCGGCGAGGGCTCGCCGATGGGCGAGCAGGTCTACTTCGCGGTGAGCGAGGACGGCCGCCACTGGGACGCGCTGAACGACGCCAAGCCGGTGCTGGTCAGCGAACTGGGCGAGCGCGGCGTGCGTGACCCGTACCTGCTCCGCCGGCCGGACGGCGAGGGCTTTTTCCTGATCGCGACCGACCTGTCGATCAACCGCAACGGCGACTGGGGCCGCGCGGTCCGCCGCGGCAGCCACGCGATCGTGATCTGGGAGTCAAAGGACCTGGTTAACTGGACCGAACCGCGCCGCGTCGAGGTCGCCCCGGAAGACGCCGGCTGCACCTGGGCGCCCGAAGCGGTGTTCGACGAGCAGGAGGGTGACTACCTGGTGTTCTGGGCGTCGACCACCGGCCGGGACGACTTCGCCAAGCACCGCATCTGGGCCGCCCGCACGAAGGACTTCCGCGAGTTCGGCGAGCCGTTCATCTACATCGAGAAGCCGACCACCGTGATCGACACCACCATCGTCCGCGACGCCGACGCCTACTACCGGTTCACCAAAGACGAGAAGTTCAAGGCGATCACCATGGAGCGCGCCGAGTCGATCGCCGGCCCGTGGACCGGCATGCCCGAGTTCTCACTCGCCCGCCTACGCGGCTACGAGGGCCCCGCGTGCTACCAGATCGAGCCCGCCGACGGCGACCAGCCGCCCGTGTGGGGCCTGATCCTCGACCACTACGCCCGCGGCCGCGGCTACCAGCCCTACACCACGACCGACCTGTCGTCCGGCAAGTTCGAGCCGGCCGAGGGCTTCGAGTTCCCGTTCCGCTTCCGCCACGGCTCGGTCGTACCGGTGTCGGCAGAGGAGCTGAAGCAGCTGCGCGAGGCCTACGGCGCCGCCGCCAAGTAGCAGCCAGGTGGAGGAACACGAATCCACGCTAATGAACGAAGTTCTCATTAGCGGCGATTAGTGTTCTCTTTCTCCCTCCCTCGCACGCCAGTTCGCCACGGTTTTGCCCCCATCGTTTTGTCCAAAAACACGCGCGGAGCGGACAAAACCCGGGGCCTATTTCTCCCTGGGTTTTTCTGTAAGTGTTTTTGCAGTATTCGGTTACGTCAATTGACTCCGGTTGGGGCCGCGGGGGTTCTGTCCGATTTTGCGCGCCGATCGGTCAAAACCGTCGTTCAGCTCTTGGCTCGCAATGCGCGCAGCGGTCCCCTTGGAAGAGGGCGGGCGCACCCCTCATTTGACCGCGCTGGCTGGCCGGTTTCTACAAAGAAATCGTCGGAGCCGAAGGAACGCCCTGCACGCTTCCCTTGCCGGAGCGCCGTGGAGAAATGCCGCACGTGGCGCTCATCGCTGGTCGGCGACGCTCGCCGCTTGCGGGAACGGCTCCGGCGGCCGCACGCGGCGGGGTGGTTCGGCGAGCGACTCCAGGAACGCGATCAGGTCGGCCTTGTCCTGCTTGTTCAGGCCGAGCGGCCGGAGGTGCTTCGACTTGTGTGGGAAGAACGGGTCGTCGAGCTGCTCGGCGTTCTTGGGGTACAGGTGCGGCATGCCCGCGTTGTACATATTCAGCACGCCGTCCAACGAAGTGAACAGCCCGTTGTGCATCCACGGGCCCGACCGCGTGACGTTGCGTAGCGACGGCGTCTTGAAGCGGCCCACGTCCTCGATGCGGCGGGTCTGCTCGAACGCGCCCAGGTCCTGGAACTTCCGCCCGTAGTAGCTCAGGCCGACGTCGTGCAGGCGGTTGTCGCTGAGGGTGGGGCCGTGGTGGCAGTTCATGCAGCGGGCGTCGGTGCGGAACAGGTCCAGGCCGACCAGCGCGTCGTCGCTGAGCACCTCCGGCCGACCCTTGAGGAAGATGTCGAACCGGCTGCGGCCGCCGACCAGCGACCGCTCGAATTCCGCGATCGCCGTTGCCAGGGTCGCCAGCGAGATCGGCCGGCCCGGGTACGCGGCGGCGAACGCCTGCACGTAGCCGGGGACCGACCGCAGGCGCCGGACGGTTTCTTCCTCGCTGGCGTGCATCTCGTTGGGATTGAGCATCACCAGCTCCACCTGCTGCTCGAGCGAGCGGGCGCGGCCGTCCCAGAACAGCCTGTCGGCCTGCCCCACGTTGAGCAGCGACGGCGCATTACGCTTGAGCGGCGTGCGGCCGTGGCCGAACGAGACGGTGCGGCCGTCGCCCCACGAGAGGTCCGGGTCGTGGCACGAGGCGCACGCGATCTGCCCGCTGGACGACAGTTGGGGGTCGAAGAACAGCCGCTTGCCGAGCTGGATGCGGGTGTCCTCGACGCTGCCACGCTCCACCTGCGGCGGAGTGGGCAGCAGGCCCAGCTCGCGCCACGCGACGCCCGGGTCGACCTGCGGGGCGGGCCACTCGGCGGGCGACCGGGTGTAGGCCGCGCGGAGTCGGGCCAGGTGCTGTCCGCGTTCTTCGGGCGAGCGCTCAGCCCGCGGGGGTAGCCGGGTGAACGAGCCGCTGCGGCCGCGGAACACCTCGATGCGGGTCTTTTCGTCGACCGTTTTTTGCAGGCCCCGGCGGGGCCCAGGGGTTGGCGCCTCCTGCGCGTGAGCGCCGGCGGCGAGCGCCACGCACGCGACGATCATCATCAGCCCGCCGCGGCCGATCGCCAGTGAGGCCGGCCGCGGCGTCCGCCGTCGTCCGGTGTGGGCGCGCCTGCCCCGGCCGCTCCACGAGCGGGCTGGCGCCGCAACCGACCTCCTCTGGCCTCGACAGCTCAACACAAGTCCTCCCGGCAGGGGCGGCGGCTGGCGGCGGCAGCCACGGCCACCGCGCCCGCCAGGGCCAGCGAGGCGGGCTCGGGGGCGGCGGCGCCGGCGGACACCACCGCCGTGGCGCCGAACTGGTTCCGCCATAGCTGGTAGTCCAGCCCGTCGATCACGCCATCGGCGTAGCCGTCGGCGGCCAGTGAGTCGCCCTCGGCGCCCAGCGAGTCGCGCCACACGGTGTAGTCGGCCGCGTCGACGATGCTGTCGCCGTTGTAGTCGCCCAGCAGGCTCGACGGGGCGAAGCCAAAGGCGACCAGCGCGTCGTCCAAGAACCCGCCGGTATAGCGGGTGGTCAGGTCTTCCTCGGAGATGGCCTGCGCGAGCGTGTCGACCCACTCGCCGGCGAACTCAACCAGGTCGGCCAGGTTCACGGCGTTGGCGTCGAACGCCGCGGCGGGGTAGCCGGCCACGAAGCTGGCGATGTCGCCGGTGAGCCAGGTCTTGTCGGCGTCGGCGGCGGCCAGGTGGTAGTTGGCGTTGAGGATGTCGAGGTCGGTAAAGTCGAGGGCGCCGTCCAGGTTGGCGTCGCCGGTGGGGAACTCGGCGAACTGCTGCAGGATCTTCACGTCCTTCCAGTCGACCACGGCGTTGGCGTTCATGTCGAACCGGTAGTCGCCGTCGTCAATGATCTCGACGCCGCGGGTCGTGAGGGCGGTGGCCAGCATGCCGAGGTCGTCGGAGTCGAGGTCGCCGTCGCGGTCGAAGTCGCCCGGCTCGAACGCGTAGGCGCCGGCCACCGAGTTGACGGGCGAGCTCTCGGCGTACATCACCTGCGTCACCTCGCCCGCGGTGGGGTGCGTGACGGTGCGGGTCTGCATGCGGAGCGTGTTGGAGTTCGGGTTGGGCGAGCTGTCCAGCTGCCCGGTGAAGAACAGGTCCCGCTCAGCGTAGCCCACGACCTTGGCGAGCCGCCCCTCGGGGTCGAGGCGGAAGATGCCGCGGCGGTTGGGGCTGCTGTCGGTGCTGTTGAAGTAGAGGTTGCCGTCACCGTCGGCGGTCATCGAGCGGACGTCGGCCACGTCGTCGCCGGACAGCTCGAGGAAGTCCTGCAGCGCGGCGGCCGACACGTGGGTGGTGCGGGGGCCGACGGTGACGCCGTCGTAGGTGAACGAGTCGATGCCGCCGTCATTGACCTCGTCGGCGCCGCTGATGAAGACGGTGTCCACGCCTTCGGACGTGAGCACCGCCGGTTCGATATTGGTGTCGCGGGCGCCGGCCAGCAGCTGCTCGATGGCGCCGGAGATCGGGTTGAGCTTCCAGACGCCGCCGAACGAGGTGCTGGAGTCGGCGAAGTACAGGAACTGGCCGTCGCCGGACCAGGCGCCCTGCCGGCCCTGGTTGCTGCTGGTGCTGATCTCGCCGACGGCGGCCTGCATGTCCGCGAGTGTGGCGAGCGTGGTGAACACGTCGCGGCCGTCCTCGCCGTTCATGAAGTCGACCGGCTCGAGGTTGTACTGGTAGAAACGCTTGGTCGCCGCGGGGTCCGTGGTGTTGCTGCCCGGCTCACGGGTGCGGCCGTTGTCGTTGATGATCGCCATGCTGTAGGCGGGGATCGTGTTCTCGCCGTCGATGATCGGCAGCGGGTTGAGCTGGATGGCGCTCTGCAGCGGGCTCAGCACGCTGCGGTCGGGGTCGCCGTCCCGGTAGTAGAGCTGCAGCTCGGTCTCGGTGACGTAGATCTCGGACGTGGGCGCGGTGCTCACGTTGGACACCTTGCGCAACGCTCCGCCGGCGCCGAATGAGCTGATGAACATGGTGTCGTCGGTCGGGTTGTAGCCGAACGCGGCGATCGCGTTCTCGTTGGTCGCGGTGAGCTCGTCGACTAGCAGCTCGAGGTTGTCGATCTGGGCGGACGCCGGCGCAGAACACGCCGCCGCGAGCGCGGCGGCTAGCAGGACGGGCAGGGACTTGGTGCGTAGCATGGGGTGACTCCTGGTGTGTGAGTGATTGGTGCCCGTACGATTACAGACGCCGGTAGCCTAGGTGGCCGTCCTGGAACAACTGGTTGTATCCCTTCCCGCGCAGCGAGCCGTGAGGGTAGACCCGCTCGGAGCTCTTGATCGTGTAGGCCGAGAACGGGCCCCGGAACCCGGACAGCCCCGGATTGAGACTGAAGTTGTCCCACACCCAGAGCGACGTCTTCTGGTTGGGCGGGTTCCGGCTGCTGAGGCTCTTCGCGATGCTGAACGCGTAGGTGTTGCGGTGACGCTTCATCTCCTCGGTCTGCGAGGGGCAGATCCAGATGCCCGACCGCGGCTCGATGTAGTCCTCTTCTTCGAAGACCGCCTGCAGGCCGTAGGTCTCCGGGAACGCCGACCGGTCGCCCTGCGTCTTCAGCCCCGGAGACATCCGGTACGAGAAGCTGCCCGTGCGGACGCCATCGGGGAACTTCCCCTTGTGCAGGTCGCGGTACATGTGGGTCAGCAGGCCGATCTGCCGCAGGTTGTTCTTGCAGGCGGTGTGGCGGGCCTGTTCGCGGGCGGCCTGCACCGCCGGTATCAGCAGCGCGATCAGCACGCCGATGATGAACACCGCCACCAGCAGCTCGACGATCGTGAACCCCGCCGCGCAGCGGCCCGCCTTTCGGCGGAATCGTCGGTCGAGGTGGCTTGCAGGCATTTCGCAACGCGGCTACACGACGGGTGCGATTCGCGCAGCCGAACGGAAGGGTTGAGGGGGAGGGCCAGCCCTAGCGAGGGGTCCGCTGGGCGGAGCGATGTGGGCTGGCGGAGAGGAGAATCCTCTTAGCGGGCGGGACGAACGGGCCACGAAGCTTGTCGCGACTCATTCTCAACAGAGGTTACGCGGCCAGCCTGCGCGATACAAGGGGCGACGGAAGATTTCCTGTCGAACTGCACCGGCCCGCAGGCGATCAGCGTAGGGCAGACCCTCTGCTACGCGTGCCGCAGCGCGGACACAATCTCGGTCCGCGACGCCTGCCAGCCGGGCGCCAGGCCGGCCAGGATGCCGACCACTACGGCGACCGCCACGCCCTGCATCGCGAGCGCGAGCGAGGGCTCAAACGCGATGGTAACGCCCTCGGCGGCGACCGACATGCCGGTCAGCGCGAGGATGGCCGTGCTGCCCGCCACGCCGAGCAGGCCGCCCAGCGTGCTGAGCACGAAGCTCTCGACGATCACCAGCCTGAACACGCGAAGGGGCCGCAGGCCGAGCGTCTGCAGCACCGCGTGCTCCTTGATGCGGTCCTGGACCGACATCACCGTGGTGGTGGCCACCAGCGACAGCACCAGCCCCACGCACGCGTAGCCCAGCCAGTGGACAAAGCCGATCAGCTCGGCCAGGTCGCCCAGCGTGTCGGCCTGGAACATGCCCTTCGTGCGGGTGGTGGTGCCGACCGGGCCCGCGCGGAACTCCTGGTCGATCTGCTTGCTGACCGCGTCGGGGTCGGCGGAGTCGGTCAGGTGGACCTCCAGCTGCGTGACCGTGCCGACGTCGCTGGCGCCGCGGGCGCGTTGCAGGAAGTCGAGGTGCGTGTAGATCAGGCTGTTCTCGGCCGCGGTCGGCGAGCGGAACACGCCCCGCACCACGACCGACACGTCGCCGATGGTGAACTTGTCGCCCGCGGCGAGCCCGCGCCGCGCGGCGACGTCCTGGCCCACCAGGGCGGCGTCGTCCTGCTGGTCGAAGGCGGCCCAGTCGCCGCTAGTCAGCTCCAGGTCGCGGGCGGACTTGAGCTGCGCGGCCGGCATGCCCTGGAACACGATCGCGTCGAGGCTGGCGCGGCAGTTGTTGGTGAACACCTTGATCGGCACGACGTCGCGCACGCCGGGCAGCTGGGAGATCGTCCGCTCGTAGTCCTGCGGCAGGCGGCTGCTCTGCGGGCAGAAGCGGTTCTCCTGGAACACGATCAGCGTGCGGTCGGCGGCGGCGTCGGAGGTCAACGCGCTGAGGCCCTGTTGCACCGAGCCGATGAAGCAGAACACCAATAGCGCGATGGCCGTGCCGCTGACGGTCAGCACGGAGCGAGCGCGGTGGCGCCACAGGCTCTTCAGCACGTAGGGTAGGAACTTTGCCACGGCTAGGCGGTCCTCAGGGCTGAGGCCTTGGTCTCTTTGCCATTCTCCATCAGGCGGCCGCGTTCGAGCCGGATCCGCCGCCGGGCCCGCGCGCCGGCGTCGGCGTCGTGGGTGACCATCAGCAGGGTCATGCCCAGCTCGGCGTTGACGCGGCCCAGCAGGTCGAGCACCTGCTCGGTGGTCTCGTCGTCGAGGCTGCCGGTCGGCTCGTCGGCGACAATCACGGTCGGGTTGGCCACGATCGCCCGCGCGATGCCGACCCGCTGTTCCTGACCGCCGGACATCTGCCGCGGGTAGTGTGACGCCCGCGAGGTGAGGTCGACCGCCTCCAGCGCGATCTCGACCCGTTTGCGGCGTTCGGCGGCGGACATCGGCAGCAGCAGCAGCGGCAGCTCGACGTTCTCGTAGGCGGTCAGCACAGGGATCAGGTTGTGGGTCTGGAACACGTAGCCGATGTGCGCCGCCCGCCAGTCGGCAAGTTTGCCCCGGGAGAGCTTGGTGATGTCCACGCCGTCGACGATGATCTGGCCTGAGGTGGCCTGGTCGATGCCGGCGATCAGGTTCAACAGCGTGCTCTTCCCCGAGCCGCTCGCGCCCATCAGCGACACGTAGTCGCCCTCCTCGATCGACATGCTGACCCCGTCCAGCGGGCGGATGGTCTCCTCGCCGTTGGCGTATTCCTTGGTCACGTTGAGCACGTCGACGAGCGACATGGCAGGTTTCCTTCGTCGGTGGTTCGGCTAGCTGGTCTGGTTGGTCGTGGCGCCGCCGTTGTCCTCGCCCGCGACCCGCACCCGCGCGCCGTCGGTCAGCGTCTCGCGGCCGCCGACAATCAGCTTGTCGGTGGGGGAGAGGCCGCTGGTGATTTCGAGCAGCCCGTCCTCGGCGGCGCCGCGTCCGACCTGCACCGGGCGACGGCGGGCGACGCCCTCGGTCAGGTCGACCACCCACACGGCGGATGCGCCGTCGGCCGCCGACACCAGCGACTGCGGCACGAACAGCCGCAGCGGCGGCGACGCGTCCTCGTCCTCCTGGGTTGGCGTAGGCGGCGCCAGGAACGTCACCTTGGCGAGCATCTCGGGCTTGATCACCGCCGGCGGGTCGGCCACGGCGACTTTCACTTGCAGCGTGTTCTTCTGGATGTCCGCCTGCGGCGTCACGGAGATCACCCGGCCGGCGATCGGCTTGGCGAGCGCGGCGGTGGCGATCTCGGTCGGCTGCCCGATCTGCACCTGCGGCACGTCCTCCAGCCGGACGTCCACCCGCACCTGCAGGCTCTTGGGGTCGTACAGGCTCACCACCGCGCTGGCGCCGTGGGTCGACGACGACCGGATATCCGACAGCCACTCGCCCGGGTGGGCGTTGACGCTCAGCACGCAGCCGTCGATCGGCGAGCGGATGACCATCCGCTCGAGCCGCAGCTCGGCGGCCTCCACGGCAAGCCGGGTTTGCTCGACCCGTGACTCGGCCGCCGCGACGCTCGCCTGGGCCTCGGCCACGGCCCGCCGCTCCTCAGTCAGCAGCTCGAGCTGCGACGCGACCGCGTCCCGCTTGCGCTGGAGCGACTCCCGCTGCACGCGGAGCGTGGGCTCACGCGAGGCAAGTTCCTTGACCGCGTTCGCGGCGGTCTCGAGCTGGGCGCGGGCCTCTCGCAGCAGGCGGCCGCTGATGGCGTCGCCGGCCTGCTCCTTGCGGCGGACGTTCACCTCCGCCAGCTCGAGCTGGGTGCGCGCCGCCTGAATCGCATAGGGCAGGTTGTTCAGCTCGCGCGCGGTCTCGGCGAGCTGCGCGTCCGACTCGGCCAGCTTCGCCTGCAGGGCGACCGGCTGGGCCAGGTTGGTCTCGGCGGCGGTGAGCTTCGCGCGGGCGCGGTCCAGCTCGGCGAGCTGCAGGTTGTGCTGCGAGCGGGCGTTGGCCAGCTCGAGCCGAGTGTCGACGTCGATGAGCTTGGCGACCGGCTGCCCGCGCTCCACCTGGTCACCCTCGACGACCAGCATCTGGTCGATGACGCCGGGCGCCAGGGCCGCGGCCACGACGGGCGTGGGGCGGGGCTCGACCCACCCGGCCGCCTGGAACAGCGGCGCGCCCTCCTGGGTCACCTCGGCGCGGCTCACCACTACCGGCGTGATGGTGACCGGCTGGGCGGGCAGGAACGTGTCGCGGGCGGCCCACGCGAACAGCGCCAGGAATCCGCACAGGATCGCCGCGGGCAGCACGTAACGCGTGAGCCAGGCGCGACGCACCCGCAGCCGCGCGGGCGCTGGCTTGCCGCGGTCGACGGCAAGCTGGCTGAGGTCGAGTTGTGGGGCGCTGGTCGCCATGATTCCCTTGTTAGATCGCCTTGATCGCCTCGACCACCGGCAGCCGCATCGCCTTGGCCGCCGGCGGCAGCGCGCCGATGACCCCCAGCAACGCCGCCACGCCGCACGCCACCGCGATGCCGACGCTGTCGACCCGCAGCATGAACGCGCCCATCGTGAACCGCACCGCCAGGCCGTCCACCAGCAGCAGGCCCAGCAGGCAGGCGCCTAGGGCGCCGGCGCAGGCCAGCAGGGTGGCCTCCTGCACCAGCGTCAGCAGGATCGCCCGCCGCCGGTAGCCGATGGCCTGCAGCGTGGCCAGCTCGCGGACGCGGCCCACCACGGCGCCGTACATCGTGTTGAGCCCGGCGAACACGCCGGACCCGGCGACCAGCGCCACCACCACCCAGCCGAGCATGCGGACCGGCTTGTAGTGCTTCTGCAGCGACGCGTAGTAGTCGGTCTCGGCCACCGCTTTGAGCTCCAGGTCGACCCGCTCGCGGCAGAACATGTCGACGTCGGCGATCGCGTCCTGCGACTGCATCTTGACCGCCACCAGGCTCAGGTCCTGCCGCTTGAGCGCCGTCTGCAGGTCCGCTAGCGGCGCCCACACCTCGGACTCGAACGCCGAGCCCGCGGCCGCGAACCGCCCGCTGACGGTCCAGGTCTGGCCGTCGAACTCGATCTGCTGGCCGATCCGCAGGTCCTGTTCGCTAGCGCCGAGCTTCGAGTGCGCCAGCCGGCCCGCCAGCACCTCACCGGCCTGGGGCCACGCGCCCTCGATCAGCTGCACCCGGTCGCGCACCAGCGGCGCCGAGGTGGTCACGCCCCGCACCAAACCCATCCCCGGCTGCCGCAGCCCGGCGGTCCGGACCCGCGTGCCGAGGTACAGCTCAGGCGAGACGCACTCCACGCCGTGGGTCCGCCGCACCCCTTCGACGCTGGCGGAAAGCAGGGTGGCGGTCCGCCCGGGGATGGAAGAGTTCTCGATGTCCGCCGCCGACGACAGCGAGTACACCAGCGCCACGCCCGGGCTGCCGGTCGCGGCGAGCGACCGCTCCAGCCCGCGGATGAAGCCGACCACCACCAGCACCAGCAGCACCACGATGGTCAGCCCGCCCAGCGTGAGCGCAGTGCGGGCCGGGCGGCGGAACAGGTTTCGCACGCCGTAGTCCCACGGGAGTAGTCGCTTGGTGAGCATGGCTGGCCGGGTGGCGGGGTTACTTGCGGGCGTACAGGCCGGTGGCCAGCATCGTGAAGTTGCCGCTCTTGTCCTTCTTCGCCTTGCCGCGGATCACGACCATGTCCTCCGCGGCGACGCCCAGCAGCTTGCGCGAGTCGACCGGCAAGACCCGGCCGTTCTCGTCGACAAACTTCACGAGCGTAATGCAGCCCAGCCGCTCGGTCGCGCAGCAGTCGCCGGTGCAGATCTCACCCTCGGCAGACTCCTGACCGTCGGCCACCACCGACATGGACGCGTCGATCAGCGTAAAGGCCGCGCGTCCGTCGACCCATGGGTTGGCGGCGCCGCCGATGCGGCCCACCAGCACCAGCGGCTCGCCGTCTGCGGCGGACTCCTTGGCGTCGATCACGCCGACCGCGCCGTCCGGCTCCTCGGTGAGCAGATAGCGGCTGGCGTCGACGCTGACCGGGGTGAGGCTGGCGGACGTCGAGGGCGCGTCGCCGCCGCAGCCGGCGAGTCCGACGCACCCGGACAGGAACAGGTAGGTTGCTGCGAGTCGGGCGTTCATCTTTGGATGCCTCCGCTGACGGGGTTCTGGGCTTGGTGGTCCTTGGGCGTGGCCGCCTCGGCGTACTCGATCGTGAGCCTGCCGAAGGCGCCGGTCACGGCGATCGGGCGTTCGCCGGCCTGCGCGACGGCCGCGGCGGTCTGCCAAGGCGAGATTTCCGCTTTCGCGTGCGTCCGGACGGTCAGTGTCTCTTGGGACATGTCGACCTCGACCTTGGTCACGCCCTTGATGGTGTACAGCCGCGACGCGATCTTCCGCGCGCAGCCCTGGCAGTGCAGGTTGTCGATCACGACGCGCTGCGTGCCGCCCATCTTCTTGAGCTCGGCGGCCTGGTCGTCGGACTCGGCGGGCGCCAGCTTGTAGGCCGCCGCGGCGGTGGTCACCGTGGCGGGGCCGTCGACGCCCTGCCGCACCGCGTCGCACAGCGCGCCGACGGTGGCGATGTCCTGCCGCGGGAGCGAGACCGTGACCGTGTGGGTCGGCAGGTCGACGCTCACCGACTTCACTCCTTTGACGGTGTAGAGCTTGCCGGACACCTTCCGCGCACAGCCCTGGCAGCACATCTTCTCGGCGGTGATGGTGATCGCTGCGTTGGGTGGGGCGGTGGGCCGGGCGGCCGGGGCCGCCGGCACGCAGGCGATCAGGGTCGCCGCCGCGGCCAGTCGGGTAAAGCGGTTATGCATATCTCGTCCTTGGTTCGGGTGTTGAGTCGCGGCGGCGCGGCGCGTTGCGCGCGTACCGCTGCCCTGTGAGGGCTTGTGCAGAGGGCCGGGTGGGGTCCGGGATCGATCCAAGTCGACCCGGCGGGCCGGGCGGCTCTGGTCAGAAGGCCCGTCCCTGCTACCCGGCGCGGTTCAGCGACTCAGATCAAGAACCGGCAGAGCTGGGCGCACCGAGCCAAAGCCGGCTGGTCGCCTACGCCGGGCGGGGCCGCCCGGCGGGTCGAGGTTGTGGGCTGGGGGCATGGGCCGCCAACGTGCGGGTTGTCGATGTTGCAGACTGCCTGCAGCGCCTGCTCCACCGGCAGGGCGGAGGTCTTCGGCGGCTCGAGCGGCTGCGGCGCGACGTGGCACCAGCACTGTTCGGGGCACGGGCACGAGTCGTGCCGGTGGTTGTCTGGGTCGTCGCAGTGGGCGGCCGATTGCTGGTCGTCCCCGCAGCAAGCCTGCCGGCAAACCGACACGCGTTGGCAGCACGAGTGCTCGCCATCGAGCTGGGATACAGCGCTCTCCCCGCAGGCGCCCAGGTAGCAGAACATCCCCGATCCCTGCGCCAGCGTCGACAACGACAGCAGCACCGCCGCACAGGCGATAGCACGCTTCAGCTTGTCGGCGCGGCGGAACATGGCGGAGGGGATGGGCTGCGGGGAGTCCTGGTGTCCATCCAGGGAAGTCGGCACGATCAACACAGGCAGTTTATCTGAATCCTGATCCGCCCGCAAAGATGCCCCAAATCCCCAGGTCTCGGGTCGGGCATGCGGGGCCGCGACGCCAGCGTCCGAAGGCCTACTCATGCACCCGCAGATCGACCGGGATTGGCGTCGGCGACCCAAGCGGGGGGACCTCGAACCTGTAGCGGGCGCCGTCCGTCCCCAATTCAAACTCGTGTTCGCCCGCCCGCAGGCCCTCGACGTGGACAACTCCGCCGGTGTCGGTGGACATCTCTGGGCTGCGGAGCGTGCTGCCCAGCGGCCCGTCGAATTCGGGAATGGCCAGCCGGATCGACTGGTTGGCGAGCGGCGTTCCCGCGGCGTCGATCAGCCGGTACTCGGCCGCGTCGCCCAGCGGTGGGACGTCGATGTCCAGCGTGTGCGACCAGGGCCCGCCGGCGGGCACGCTGACGCGCGTGGTGGACGACAACCAGATCCCGTCCACGGCGGCCTGCACGTCGTACTCGCCGGGGGTCAGGCCGGGCAGCTCGTAGGCGCCGTCGGCGTTGGCCGTGGTGCGGACGCTCAGCACCTCGTCCAGCCGGCCCCGCCCGCGGTGCTGCGCCAGCACCGTGATCGCCGCCGGCATGCCGAGCGGGCTCTCGCCGCCGACGGTCACCGCGCCGCGGACGCCGGCTGGCTCGGGCAGCACGATCCGCAGCTCCTCGCCCTCGGCCGGCGGCGAGGGCAACGGCGTGATCGTGGCGCCCAGCTCGCCGGGCAGCCAGGCGACCAGCACCGGTTCTGTGGGTGTGCCGGGCGGAAGCTTAAGGTCCGAGTACTGCTTGCGCCACAGCGTCGGCTTGCGGGCAATGAAGCGTCCTGCTGCGTTGGTCCAGGTATCCGCCGGGCGCCACCTGCTGTAGGGCGACCTCGGTTGATTGGGCGTATAGGCGGCGATGCGCGCCGCGTAGGCGGGCGTTTTTCCGTCGGCGCGGTACACCCTTCCCTCCAGCGGCGGGGCGCTGGGCGTCGAGTTCTTGATGGTCGTGAGCTCCAGCGGGAAGTCTTCCCTGTGCACGCCCTGCCGGTCGACATGGAAGGTGTGTTTGGCGTACGCCAGCGGCGCGTTGTCACGGCTGAGATGAACTTGCGCCTCGATGCGGCCCGGCAGCACCGGCCCGATGATGAACTCGCCGGTCTGGTGATTAAACCAGCACTTGGTGTCCAGTGAGCTGCGGGCGGCGTAGTTGCTGGTCGAGAGTCGCATCGACGCGTTCTTGGGCGGCAGGGGGCTGATTCTGCCGCGGATGTAAGCGACCGGCTGCACCCTGAGCTGCACGCTGGCCTGCTCGTCGGCCGCGAGCTCGAGCGACTTGACGGGGATCATCCACTGGTCCGTCAGCTCCTCGTCGGTGGCGTCAAGCCTTGCGGGGGGCGCCGCGGCGCCGGCGACAATCGCGCCGACGGTTACCCGGCCAGGCCGCATGCGTTCGAAGCGTGCGGCGCCTTGGCTGTCGAGCGCAGCCACCTCTCGCACATCGTACCTCACCTCAACCGCCGCGGCGCCCTTGGCGGGGCGCCCGTCCTGATCGGTGACTTCGACCTGCAGGGTCGCCGCTTCGAGCTTTCGCGGGCGGAACACCACCGCCTGCTCGCGTGGCATGAGCCGGGAGAGGGCCACCTTCCGGGCGCCTTCGCGTGATTGATGGAACGGCATTGGCGAAGTAACCGAATCCTGTGACGGCGAAAGGTAGCGAACCTCCAGCCGCCGCATGCCAAGTCCGCCGATGTGGACGCGACCGACGCCTTGCTCGTCGATCTCGATGGTAGATCGGGCGCCGCCTCGCGAGGCGGGGCGAGTCCAGCTAGTGTTCACCTTGATGTTCGAGAGCCATTCGCCGCTCGTGTCGAACACACGGATGGGTGGGTACTCGAGCTTGGTCTTCGTGCGGTTGAGGCTGGCGACCGTAGACACGCCAGAGCGGATCGCGACGTGATCAGCGAAAGACGACCACGAACGGTCCACCCCATAGATCGGCGGTATCCGGTCAGACGCGTCGGACCAAGTGAAGGTTGTGACTGAGTAAAGCCCAGGCGTCAGCCCAGAAAACACGGCGACGCCGTGGGCGTCGGTTCGCGCGGATGGGGTGAGGAGCTCCTGTAGTTCTCTCGGAACGTTCCCAAGCGCCCACATGGGGCTGAAAGTAGGCTGGTAGTCCACCGATTCCAGCGCTACGCCGGCGCCTTCGCTTGGTCGCGCGTCTTGGTAGATCGTCACCCGAAGCTCGCCTCCCTGTTGACGCTCCGGGATTACCAGGTCGGCTTGGTGCAGCACCTGAGGCAGGGGCAGGTCATCCAGCTCTTCACGAGAGACGCTGCTGAGGAAGCTGCCGAACCCCACGCCAGACCAGTCGAGCCCGTCATCGCCGGCAAAGCCGCCTCTTCCAATCGCTAGCGGACGGCCGGCGACATGCGCGATTAGAGCTATCGAGCTTACGTTGCCCCTTGCGTCGGGAATCGCGTACATCCCCGCCGCGTTCGTTGTCGCTGACTTGGTGATTTGCCCCATTCGCGTCCCGCCGTGGTACTTGATCGTTGCGAACACCTCGGCGCCCTCAACAGCGCGCCCCTCGTG
This sequence comes from Posidoniimonas corsicana, assembly GCF_007859765.1. NCBI lineage: Bacteria > Pseudomonadati > Planctomycetota > Planctomycetia > Pirellulales > Lacipirellulaceae > Posidoniimonas > Posidoniimonas corsicana. The sequence continues at coordinate 1,566 of NZ_SIHJ01000006.1, read as the reverse complement.
GTCAACGACCCGCCCGCGCAGTGTTGGTTTCCAGTCGTGGACTTTTCGCTGCCGGTCATTCCATTGCTGCGTTATCAGCTTCCACTCGGCAGACGGATTCTCGCGCGGTTCGACGGCGACTCCGGAACGCTGTTCGCCAGGGTGCAGGCCTCGCATCCCGATGGTCTTTGTTTTAACGCCCTTGATCCGCAGTTCGTAGTTGCTGCCAATCGGCACGTCGGCTAATCGGAAGCGACCCTCCGCGTCGAACGGCGCCTGGCGGTACTGCCACGCGAGGTCGGTGGCGAGAAGCACGATCGGCGACTCGCCGTCGGTCTGGTCACGCAGCTCGTCGCTGAGGCGGCCGCTGATGGCCGCGTACGGGGCCGGGCGGTGGAGCGTGATCGTCGACTCGCCGCCGGGAGTCACCACGATCGGGCCGGTCTGCGTGTGCCCCAGCCCGGGGAAGCAGACGATCCACTCCGCCACGCCTGGGAACTGGCGGATCTCGATCACGCCGCGCGCGTCGGTCCTGCCGGAGAGCATCAGGGATTCCCTGCCGAACCCACCGAAACGGTCTGCGGGATAAAGGTGCACCGCCCGGTCGGCCAGGGGCCGGCCGTCGGCCCCCTGGGTCTGGATCCGCACCGTGCCCCGCTCGGGCACGGGGTCGGTCGTGACGCTCGGCTGTCCGTTGGCCTCGTCCCAGTGGGCCTCGACTCTCTTGCCGATATGCCGCAGCACGTCATCGGAGGGCGCGTCCGCCGTCGAGGGGAGCGACTTCTCGGATGCCACATGCAATGACCAGCGGTCCGGGTCGTGCGGGAGCACCCAGTACGCACGCTGCACGAGCCGGCCCGGCTCCTCGACATTGTCGAAGCGATCGGCCAACGCGCCCTGGTCGCTAGTGCGTCCGACGAACGTAGGGTCCTTCCGATAGGGTTGGGCGTAGACTGCGCACCCCGCCGTGGCGGCCGCGGGGTTCTGTCCGGGGATGAACACCTCGACCGGAGCCGCCACCGAGGTCGCCGCGGGCAGGAGGGGCAGGCAGGCGCCAATCATCCAGATGCGGTAGCTAGTCAAAGGCTCGGCTCGTTGCTGCAAGGACCGGACGGACGAGTGAGTCGCGCGGCGTCTAATGGAAGTATAGGGGACGCCTTATCGCTTCGTTCACGCTACGCAAACTGTTCCCAGAATGTTGTAGAATCCGGCCACCTGAAGGGGTCTAATGAGCGGTTGGCGGCGAAATGCCTTGCAGTTTGGTCGTGATGGTGTGGAACGACTTTTGTCCCTATTGGCGCGAGGGTGGGGACAAAAGTCGGCAGACCCGTCGCCGGCCTTTGTTGCCACACGCTGCTATACAAGGCTGAAACGAACGTCGGCGCCCAGGGTGGGGGCGGACTTTTGTAGCTCTGTAGAAATCTTATCGTTGCTAGCTAAACTGTAGGTAGTGTTGTTTCCGTACGGTGTGGGTGCGAACGACGAAGTCTCCCATCGCGTTGCTGCTTGCCGCCCACGAGCTGGGTCGTCGGACGGTGCGTCGTTACTGGCATCACCGTGCCCCGAAGAAGTTCACGCTCCCTCAGC
>NZ_SIHJ01000005.1:346587-418008 GCF_007859765.1 Posidoniimonas corsicana | reverse complement strand
CTGAGGGAGCGTGAACTTCTTCGGGGCACGGTGATGCCAGTAACGACGCACCGTCCGACGACCCAGCTCGTGGGCGGCAAGCAGCAACGCGATGGGAGACTTCGTCGTTCGCACCCACACCGTACGGAAACAACACTACCTACAGTTTAGCTAGCAACGATAAGATTTCTACAGAGCTACTTATGTTGACGGGGGGCTATTCGCAAACGACCCTTCTCTGGTGGCGGCAGTGTATGCCAAGAACGAGCGACACGTTGATTACCAAGATATGCGAATCCTTCGCCTAGGCAATGGTCGAGTTCAAAGCGGTCTCACTGCGGATACTTACGATCGACTTACCGAGGCTGGTGTCGTACCACACCTTCTGGAGATGATGTTTGAATCTCAGGGTACTTGGTCTGAGGCAGTACTCACGACGCTATGCGGTCAGCAGAACCTAGTTCGAGTGAATCCAGTACTCGCCAACTTCGTTGAGCTAGATGATCCAGACGCGGCCGCAACCGAGCTTCCCGCGAGGGCCGAGCGCGAGGCTATACAAGCAATGGCCAAGCTCAAAGATCTCCTCGGCTTGGAAGGTAGTCCTGACGGCGGCATGGACCAACTCTGTGGCGATACCGGACCTGACACCTAGAAATTGACTAGGGGGCGATGCGAAGCAGTGCCATTCGTCCTTAAGGTTTCAACGTGACCCTCGACTAGCCTCGAGGGTCTAATCTTGGTGCGCATTGAGCGCACCGAATCTTACCCGGAGATCTCTCGTCATTCGATGCGTGCAATAAGGTGAGATGCGAGTAAACTACGTGCAGCCCCATCCACCTGAGCATTGGATCGACGACTCTGACAATGGTCGAAGTAACGTGCAGCACGATTGCAAGTGCGATAGAGACGGCGATAACGATCAGTCGCCAATGGGGAGATTCTTGCTCGGACGAAACAAATGACGTTTGGTTTCGAGGTGTGAATGGCCCATGGCCGCTTGTACCCAGCGTCTATTGGAAGAATGTCAACGATGAATACTCAGTTCTTAGTACCTTTGATCAATTAGTAGGAAACTACCTTGAAACTTCGCACTATGACCCGTGGGACTACTACTCACTCGCGAGACATCATGGTCTACCGACAAGATTGCTAGATTGGACCGAGGGGATATCCCAAGCACTCTTTTTCGCATTTGACAAGTGGGATGAGAAAGAAAACCCAGTCGTCTGGATGATCTGCCCTCACGAACTCGCACGAATATCTGGCGGGGACTGCGAGATCATTGTCCCGAATGGCTCGTTCTCCGAAATGTATCTACCTCCGATTACTTCAAAGACTACTAAACAAACGAATGGAAGCACCTTAGATAACAAGCTACCAATACCTATATACCCTCGCCGATCCAATCCAAGAATTCACGGTCAGCAAGGAGTCTTCACGGTTCATGGCACAGAAAGAACATCGATTGATGACATCCTGTCCGCACAAGAGAACTCCGACCAAATAATTGCGAGGATCGAACTCTCGGGGTTCAAATTCAAAGATGTAAGAAGAGATCTCATGTACCTCGGAATGCGACAAGCGGTAATCTACCCAGACGCGGATCATCTCGCCAAAGACGTCATGTATTGGTACGGAATCAAAGAGTAGTAGATTCAAACTGCACGATCTAGAGATTGTGCAATACGGCCCCATTACCGGCCCGTAAATCGGGGGTGCGTGCGCCCCACCAGATCCAGGCACACGGTTACTGCGGATTAATTGCCCGGGATTCAGCGGTCAAGTACGATAAAGGCTCTCCGGGCGGCTAGACGTCCCCGCCTGGGCCCTCTTCACGGAACGGGGGGCCGCCGCCCCGGGGCCACCCTGCCGAGCATCCGATGACCCGACCTCTGACAACCGTGTCGCTCTCGGCGGCGCTGCTGCTGGGCGCGCTTGCGGCGCCGCTGACCGCCGCCAACCAGACCGCCACCACCACGCCCGTCATCGTGGGCGGCGCTCCCTACCAGGTGGACCTGCGGCAGTACGACGCCGAGCGGTCGTTCCCCCGGCCCTCGCTGCACTCGTTTGTCGCCGGCGAGCACTCCGGGCAGTGGGTGGTGATCGGCGGGCTGACCAACGGCATGCACGGCTTTGACATCGACAACGACACCATCCCCGAACGCAAGCAGAACGCGGAGGTGTGGGTTATCGACCCGGTCGCCAAGACCTCCTGGAGTCGGAGCCTTGTCCCGGGCGAGGCCAACAGCGGGCTGACCGATCAGCAGCTGCTGACGCTCTACACGGCGAACGCCCAGTTCGAGCAGGTGGGCGACCGCCTGTACATCACCGGCGGCTTCGGCGACGACAGCCTGGTGGACCCCAGCTCGCGCGACACGTTCGACTACCTCACCGCGGTCGACCTGCCCGGCATCGTCGACTGGGCCAAGGGCGGGACCGGCCAGGCGGCCGACCACATCCGCCAGACGCAAGACGACCTGTTCAAGGTCACCGGCGGCGACATGCTCGAGATCGACGGCCAGATGCACCTGGTGTTCGGCCAGGACTTCAACCAGCCGTACAACGGCAACGCGGTCAACGGCGAGTACACCAAGCAGGTCCGCACCTTCACCATCCAGGACGACGGGACCAACCTCGGGTTCACCGCCGGGCAGTCGTCGACGCCCGAGTCCTACTTCCGCCGCCGCGACCTGAACGTGTTCCCCACGGTCCGGCAGGGGGAGGGACAACTGGAGGAGGGGATCACCGTGCTGTCGGGGGTGTTCACCAGCTCGCGCGGCGCGTGGACCGTGCCGGTCGAGATCGACGCCAGCGGCGTCCCCGCCCAGATCGACTACGGCAACAACCCGCTCAACTCCGACGGCTCGCTCGACGCCGACCCGCGCGTGTTCAAGCAGGCGATGAACAACTACCACTCGGCCAAGCTCGGCATGTTCTCCGAGGCGTCCGGCGCCATGCACGAGGTGCTGATGGGCGGCATCACCCTGCAGGAGTACGACCCCGACAACCCCGCCGCCGACGCGTACGGGTTTGTGACCGACGTGGAGCTGCCCAACACCAGCCAGGTGAGCTCGGTGGTGCGCGGCGCCGACGGCGCCTACCAACAGCACTACCTGGGCGCGTACCCCGAGCTCTACACCGACGAGGAGACCCCGCAGCTGATGCGGTTCGGCTCCAACGCGGAGTTCTTCCTGGCCGACGGCATCGAGACCTACGACAACGGCGTGATCAAACTCGACGCCCTGCCCTTCGGCGAGACCGTCGTCGGCTACGTGTACGGGGGCCTGATCACCAACGCGCCGCACGTGTTCCGCAACCCGGTCGCGCTCTCGTCGGCGAGCGGCGAGATCTTCGAGGTGGCGGTGACCCTGCTCGCCGGCGACTACAACCGCGACGGCCTGGTCGACGCCGCCGACTACACCGTCTGGCGGGATACGCTGGGCCAGCAGGTCACGCCCGGCACCGGCGCCGACGGCTCCGGCGACGGCGACATCACCGCCGCAGACTACGCGGTCTGGCGGAATCAGTTCGGCGCCACGCTGGCCGCGGCCGCGTCGACCACGGCCGCGCCCGAGCCCGCGGCCGTGCTGCTGCTGGGCTGGGCCGCTGTCCTGGGCCGCGGTCGCCGCCGCGGCTAGATCGCTACTCGATCGCCCACAAGATCACCGAGTCCGCGTCCTTGATGTACACCCGCTTGCCCGCGACGACCGGGTAGGCGTACGTGGCGCTGTCGGAGACTTTGTAGCGGGCGAGCTCCTCGTACGCTTCGGCCGTGGGCTTGAACACCACCAGCTCCATGGCCGGGCTGAGCGCGAACATCACGCTGCCGGCGTCCACAACGGAGCCGTAACCGCCCCCGCCGCCGCGGCGGCCCCTCCGCCCACGCCGCCGGCGGCGGTCGCCTTCTTCGGGCTGCTCGCGCTCCTCGGCCTGCTCGGCCGATTCGGCGGTCGGCTTGGCGAGCGGCGCCGTCCAGGCGGTGTCGCCCGACTGGGCGTTGACGCAGAACAGACTGCCGAGGTTCGAGAGCCCGTACAGCATGCCGTCGCGGAGCACGGGCGAGTTGAACTGCAGCGAGTTGTCCGTGTTCTTCCAGACCGGCTCGGCGGTGAGCTCGCCGTTGGCCTTGGTGATCTTCTCGGCCGTGGTGCCGCGGGTCGGCCCGGCGTAGATCACCAACTGCTCGGCGGTGACCGGGGTGGCGGCGTTGTAGCGGCCCTGCTCGTAGGGGATCTCGCGGAGGAGCTCGCCGCTGGCCACGTCGAGCGCCACCATGTTGCGGCTGGTGGGCGCGATCAGTACCTCTTCGCCGTCCACCTGCATCAGCACGGTCGACGCGTAGGACGGGCCGTCGCCGTCCCAGTCCCACTTCTCTTCGCCGGTGGACAGGTCGAGCGCGATGATGCCGCCGTCGTCGCTGCTGCCCACCTGGGCAATACACAACCCATGGGTCACCAGCGGCGAGCTGGAAGTAGCGAAGCGGGGTACCTGGTCCTTGTACTCCGTGTTGCGCCACAGCAGCTCGCCCGACGCGGCGTCCAGGCAGCTCATCACCCCCTCGACGCCCATGATCACCACCTTGCCGTCGGCGATGACCGGCGAGCACCGCGGGCCGGCGAAGCCCGACGCGGGCCCGCCCACGCCCTCGGCCGGGTGGGCGTCCTGCCACAGCTCTTCGCCGTTCTCGGCGTTCAGGCAGCGGAGGATCTCGTCGCCCCCTTCGCGGGCGTACACGTAGAGCTTATCACCCACCAGCGAGGGGGTCGCAACGCCATCACCCACGGGGACGTCCCATCGCTTGGTCAGTTCGGCCGGCCACTCGGCGGGCGCCTCGAATCCAGTCGCCCGGGCGTCGCGGTTGGCGCCCCGCCACTGCGGCCAGTCCTGGGCGAACAGCCCCTCGGGCGTGAGCGTGGCGAGCGATAGCAGAATAACAACGGCCAGGCGTTTCATGACGTCTCCAGGGCGAGCGGGAAGAGGAGGTGGCCCAATAGGCAGGCGCAGGCAGGTTTAAACGCCCCCGCGACCGAAAAGTATCGCCCGAACGGTGAGCCGGCCCGTTCACGGCCCGATTGGCTGCCGGGCGTCCGCGCTCTCGAACCAGCCGTTGAGCAGGAACGACTCGGTCATCTGGTGCAGCGTCGGGTCCCGCATCATCAGCGTGTGCAGCACCGGCAGCACACGGAAATCGGCGGCGCCGGCCAGGCGGGTCTCGTTGACCGACACCACCAAGTCGTCGTCGCCGGGGATCAGCGGGTTTCGTCCGCCGCCCTCGTTGCCGCCGGCCAGGATGCCGAACTCCATCGGGGGCACGGCCAGCGTGGGGGCCAGCTTGTCCCAGCCGCTGTACAGCTCTCGCCCGGAGGGACCGTAGACCTGGCGCGTGACGTCCAGCGGGATCACGGTGCGGGCGATGGCGGGCGGGTGGTTGGGCGGCCCGAGCATCACCATCCGGCCGAGCCGCGGCCGTTCGGCGTCGTCGCCAGATGGCAGGTAGAAGTCGGTGAGCCACCGCCGCACCACCAGGTTGCCGAGGCTGTGGCACACGAAGTCGACCTGCTCGACGCCATCCAGGTTGTCGATCACCTGCTGCAGCCCGCGGGCGTGGTCGCCGACCGTTGCGCGGGTGCTGGGGTACTCCACCGAGATGACGGACCAGGCGTCGTTCTCGCGGAGCCGCTCCTGCAGCTTCTGCATCGCGCCGCGCGAACGCCACAGCCCGTGCAGCAGGACGACCGTCCGGGGACGCACGGCGGGCAGGCCGTCGGCCTCACGGATGCTGGCCAGGCGGTCGCGGCAGTCATCGAACCCTCCGGAAACAACGCGGCGGTCGCGGGGATCCAGCAGCCGCGAGTGGCCGGTGAACACGTTCCGCTGGATTCGCCAATCGTGCAGCACGAGCTGGTCCGCCCAGAACTGCTTGCCGCCGAGGGTTGGAGTCGAGAAGTCCATGGGGGTCGAGTCGAAGGACGCCTGCCGCTCGGCGCGCTGGCGGCCCTCGTCGACTGGCTGGGCCCCGGCCCCGCGGGCGGCGAGGGCGAGGGTCAGCAGCAGGGCGACACGGCGCGCGGCTCCCGGCACGGCGGACTCCGGTCAAGTGGCGGAATGGACGACGCCCCGCCACTTTGGCGTGCTCGCGTTCGGCGCACAAGAGCAGATCCCGCGCAACCGGCCGCCCCAAACGCCAGCAGGGTAGGCGCCGTCGCCTACCCTGCTGCGAGCGTAAGAGAATCGCGGCGTGGGCTAGAACTCGAAGATCAGCTCCGGGCGGCTAGCCACGGGCACCTGCTCCTCGCCGTAGTTCTGCTGGTTGGCCAGCACCCCGTCCTCGCCCCACCAGCGCCACCGGCCGACGAGCTCGCCGTCGTCGTAGCGGCCGATCGCGGACTTCTGGCCGTTGGGGTGCCACCAGACCCACAGGCCCTGCTGCTTGCCGTCGGCGTACTCGCCCTGCACCCGCTTCTGGCCGTTGGCGTGCCAGTGCGTGAAGCGCCCGGTCTTGGCGCCCATGTCGAACTCACCCTCACGCTCCAGCTGGCCGTTCGGATGCCAGTGCCGCGACATGCCGTGCAGCATCTGCTCGCCCTCGTGCTCGTACTCGGCGAAGGTGAGCGACCAGAAGTCGTCGCGGGTCTTGAGCACGGTCTTGGGAGCCAGGTAGGTCTCGACGAACTTTTTGTTGTTGGAACGCTGGTGGTTGGCCTTCTTCTCAACCAGCTGCCGCCCGTCCAGGTAGGTGGCCGTCCGCTGCAGCTCTTCGGCGCCGTTCTTCAGCTCCAGCACGTCGCCCACGGGCACGCCGTGCTTGAAGGTCTCTTGCCGGAGCACCTGCCCGTTGGGCGCCCACGTGATGGCAACGTCGTGGCGTTTGCCATCCTCGATCGAGATCTGCATCACCTTCCGGCTCTCGGCGTCCATGATGATCCAGGGGCCGTCCATCTCGCCGTTGGTGAACGTGGCCTGCGACACGAACGGCGCCTTGAAGCGGTTGAAGGGGTAGCCCTTCACGGTCTGGGTGGTGCTGGCGTCGTGCCACCGCTGCCACGGGCCGACCCGCTTGCCCATGTCGTACCGCCCCTCGGCGGTCACCTTGCCGGTGCGGTCGAACATCCGCCACGAGCCGTGGTTGACGAAGTTCTCTTCGTGGTCGAGGGTCGTCTCGCGCTCGATGTAGACGGTGCCGTCCGCGCGCCGCTCGCGGACCACCTCGATGCGGCCGGGCTTGCTCAGCTCGTTGGTGATCGGGATGGCGTCGAACCCGCCCTCGATCGCCGGCGCGGACGGGCCGGACGGCTCGGCGGTGAGCACCGAGAACTCCGCTGCGGCGCCGGTCGTGAGGGCGAGCGAGCAGAGGCCCGCCGCCGTGCGGGCGACGGCGTCAGAATACACCATGCGAAGGGTCTTCATTTTGGTCATCCTTGAACCGGTTTACGGGCGGCGCCTGCGGGCCGTGAGACGATGTCCTGCGGACTGCTGGGGGCCGTCCGCCGAGGTTCCCCTCCCCCGGTATCGGTGGGCGTTATTCCGATAGTCCCGGCTTTCTCGGCGTTACTAGAGGAACAACCCGCGGAACAAGACCGCACGACCCGGACCGCCCGAACAACCGGCACAACTCGGCCCCGGCCGGGTGGGGCGTGCAACGAGCGGGCCCGCCGCCCGGCCGCCTGTGCTCGAATCGGCCCCCGCAGCCCCCAGCTGATGTCCTGGCGGCGGCGCCCAAGGAAACTTAGCAGTGCCGCGAAGCGTCCCACTCTCCATCCCGCAATCAGGGCCAGATCCCAAGCGCAGGGGGCGGCCCGCGGCTCAACGTTGACTGGCGCCGGCGGGACGGCGGATAATCCAGCTAACAACTCTCCCTTAAGTATTGGCGGACCCTGACGATGCCCTCCTCGCTCCCCTCCCGTTTCCTCGCGCTTACGCTGGTCCTCGTGATGGCTGCGCCGCCCGCGGCGTCCGCGGCCGAAACCATCACCCTCCGCTCCGGCGCCACGCTGCACGGAGTGGCCAGCATGGACGGCGACATCGTGGTGGTCACGATCGGCGAGTCGGAGGTGCGCGTCCCGCTGGAGCTGATCGCGTCGATCGCCACCGCCCCGCCCGCGGCCGCCGCCCACCGCGCAGCGGTTGGCCGGTCGGTCGCCGACCCCGCAGCCCGGGCGACCGAGCTGCTGCTGGTCGCGTTGGAGGGCAAACTGCACGACCCGGGGTCCGGCTCGTCGCTAGGGCTGCTGACCGAGGCCCACCAGCTCTCGCCCGCCGACCCGCGGATCGCCTACTGGTACGCGTCCGAGTTGCTCGACCGCGGTCACGGCCGGGCCGCCAGCGACGTGCTCGAGAAGAGCCGCGAGGCGATCGCCGACGCCTACCCCGCACTCTCGCGCACGCTCTCCGAGCGGGTCGAGCGGCGGCTGTCGTTCGAGGAGCTGCCCGCCGCGCTGGTGGAACGCGTCGACGCGATCAACGCCGCGGCCCCAACCCCGCGGCCCGACGCCGCCCGCGAGACGCCGATGCACGCCTACTTCCGCGTCGTCGATCAGTCGGGCAAGCCGCTCGGTCGGGACGGGTTCCGGGTGTCGGTCAGCGGCAGCGACGAGGTGCTCGAGGAGTTCCCCCACGGCTACTACCTGTTCCGCTACAACCGCGGCTCAGGCAGCCGCCCGTACCCGTGCAAGCTCTCGCTGCAGGGCGCCGACCTGAAGCCGGGTGAGCACGAATTCTTCGCCGACCCCTGGTCGGTGAAGGACGCCGGCACATTCACCGCCGCCCGCTTCACCGCCGAGGACCGCCGCGAGCTGTCGGTCCGCGTCACCGACGCCCAGGGGCGGCCCGTCGCCGGCGCTTCGGTTTCGGCCCGGCGGCTCAACGTCAGCTCCGCCGATTCACAGCAGCAGGTCACCAACGACGACGGCGCCGCGACCCTAAAGGTCTACCCCGGCGCGTACTCGGTCCAAGCAACGGGCTCCGGGTTCCGACCGGGCAACCAGCAGGTGGAGGTAAGCGCCGGCCGCGCGGCCACCGCGACCATCAAGCTGCACCAGGCGATCACCGCGCTGCTCCGCATCGACTGGCGGAACCAGGCCACCGACGACAACCCAGGCGCGGTCTCTGGGCAGGAGGAGGTGGTCCTCGACGAGGGCGCACAACCGCGTGTGCCTCCGCACCTGCAGTGGATCGGCCTGACGCAGGTCGACGACAAGCTGGCGCTGACCGTCGGCAACCGGATGTACGGGTACGGCCGCCCCGGACCGTCACCAACCTGGATCCGGGTCGTCCCGCCCGCCGATGACGCTCCCGACGCGACCCCGGCTGAACGCTACCAGTCGATCGAGCTAGAGGACATCCACTCCTGGCAGGGCAAGGGCCGGCAGCCGAAGTCGCTCTCGCCGCGCGGCTACCCCAACAACGCGTTGGCGAGCTACCAGGTCAGCCCAGGCGACGTGCTGGTCGGCGTGACCGCCTGGCGCGACCCTACCAACGGCCAGTTCTACGAGCGGAGCTTCAAGGCGATCGTCGCGGAGAGCGAGTGACCCGTGGAAACTGATCGCACGCAGCCTTCTGTTTAGCGTCCTGTCCGTAATCTCACCCAGAACTGCCTTCACTGCAGTTGCTGACGACCGACGCGTCGGGACGCGTCCCCGGAACTACCATGAGAGTCGAACACTTCGCCTTTAACGTTGCCGATCCGCCGTCGGTGGCCGCCTGGTACTGCGAGCACCTGGGATTCACGATCAAACGCCGGCTTGAGAAAGCGCAGACCCACTTCCTGCTGGACAGCGCCGGTCAGTCGATGGTTGAAATCTATGACAACCCGCCAGGCGAGTCGCCGGACTACGCGTCCATGAACCCGCTGCAGCTGCACCTGGCGTTTGTTTCTGCCGACCCCAACGCCGACGCCGCCCGGCTGTGCGAGGCCGGCGCGACCGAGGTCGACGACCTCCAGCTCCCCGACGGGTCGCACCTGAAGATGCTCAAGGACCCGTGGGGATTCTCGCTGCAGCTCTGCAAGCGCGGGGAGCCGATGCTGTAACGGACCTCCGACGACTGCCCCGCTGGTCGGCGCCTACAGAAACAGACTCAAGGGGCCGGCAATGAGGGCTAGCATACATAGCTGCGCGTAAAACACGGCGTGGAGGTTGACAGCCGGCTACAATCCGCTGGAGCACCGGCACGCCTCAGCGTCGATCGCACTCAGAAACCACACAGGAACCAGACGATGACTCTTCGCCGCTCCTCGCTTGCAGCCGCTCTCGTCCTGCTGATGACGGCGGTGTCGTCCGCCGACAACTGGCCCCACTGGCGCGGCGAAGGGGGCAACGGGGTCTCGACCACCGCCAGCCCGCCTACCGAGTGGTCGGACACCAAGAACGTGAAGTGGAAGAAGGAGATCCCCGGACGCGGCTCCGGATCGCCCATCATCTGGGAAGACCGCGTGTACGTGGTGACCAGCGTCCCGGCTCAGAGCGGCGGCGGGGCGTTGGACTTTGTCTTGATGTGCCTGGATCGTGAGTCGGGCGACGTGGTCTGGCAACGGACCGCCGCCACGGGCACTCCGCACGAGGGCACGCACAGCACTAATAACTACGCGTCGGCCTCCCCCACGACCGATGGCGAGCACCTGTACGCCCACTTCGGGTCGCAGGGCCTGTTCTGCTTTACGATGGATGGTCATCCGGTGTGGGACCGCGACTTCGGCGACATGCGCACCCGCAACGAGTTCGGCGAGGGCAGCTCGCCCACCCTCGCCGGCGATAAGATCATCGTGCCGTGGGACCACGAGGGGCCCTCGCGGCTGTACGCGCTCAACAAGCTGACCGGAGAGATCATCTGGGAGGTAGAGCGGGACGAGCCCACCAACTGGGCCACGCCACTAGTGGTCGAGCACGACGGCCGCCAACAGGTGGTCATGAACGGCCAGAACTACGCCCGCTCCTACGACCTCGAGACCGGCGAGGAGCTGTGGCGGTGCGACGGCCAGACGCAGCGGCCGGCGGCGTCGGCCGTCGCGATGGGCGACACCGTGTTCGTGACCAGCGGTTTCCGGGGCTCGTTCCTGGGCGCGTTCGAGCTGGACGGCCGGGGGGACATCGAGGGCACGCCCGACGTGCTGTGGACCAAGCAGCGCGACACGCCCGACGTCGCCTCGCCGCTGCTGTCAAACGGCCGGCTCTACTACTACAAGGCCAAGACCGGCATCCTCACCTGCCTGGACGCGGCCACCGGAGAGCCCCACTACGCGTCGCAGCGCACCCGGCTGCGTACGACCTATGCCTCGCCGGTCGCGGCGGGTGGGTTTGTCTACCTCTCCGACCGCGACGGCACGACCATCGTCATCAAGGACGCCGACCAGTTCGAAGTGGTCGCCACCAACAACATCGGCGAGACCATCGACGCCACCCCGGCCCCCGTGGACAACCAGCTCTTCCTCCGCGGGGAGCGTCACCTGTTCTGCATCGAGGAATAGCGACTCAGCACGCCGATTAGTCCGCCGAAGGGGAACCTAGTGAACAGCTCGGGCTAGTCGGACGTACCGTGGGGTAGCCCCCACGGAGAATCCGCTTGGCCTGTTGGCGCCTGCCCCACGAAAGACTGCGTGCCCTGCGACCCAGTCGAAGACTGCTTCGACGCTGCGCACTCGCGTGTGCGGTGCTGATGTTTGGCGCCGCGGCCGCCGCCTGGCACGTCGGCGGGCAACTGCTGCAGCCGCACCAAATCACCATGCGGCCCCCGCCCGAGGACTTTGCGGTCCAGTCGGTCGCGTTCGACAGCGAGTCGGGCGACCGGCTCGCCGGGTGGTTCCACCAGGGCGAGCCGGGACGCGGCGTGGTGGTGCTGGCGCACGGCATCCGCACGCACCGCGGGTCGTCGTTGGCGAGGGCGAGGCTGTTCGGCGAGCACGGGCTCTCGAGCCTGCTGTTCGACCTGCGGTGCCACGGCGAGAGCACCGGCGAGCGGGTCACGCTCGGCTGGCAAGAACGGCACGACATCCGCGCCGCGGTCGACTGGGCCAAGCACCGCTGCACGGGCGAGCCGGTGGCCGTGGTGGGCTACTCGCTGGGCGGAGCAGCCGCCGCCCTGGCGGCGCCGCTTGAGGTGGACGCGGTGGTGCTCGAGGCGGTGTTCCCAACCATCGAGGCAGCGGTCGGCAACCGCACGAGCGGGAAACTGGGGATCGCAGGCCCGCTGGCTAGCTGGGCGCTGCTGGCCCAACTGGAGCCGCGGACCGGCATCGCGCCGTCAGACCTGCGGCCGGTGGACGCGGTCCGGCGGCTCACCTGCCCGGTCATGGTGGTCGGCGGCGGCCGCGACCAGCAGACCACGCCCGCGGATACGCGGCGGATGTTCCAAGCGGCCCCCGAGCCTAAAGAGCTGGTGTGGTTTGACGATCTCGGCCACCGCAACTTCGCCCGCTGGGCGCCGGAGAAGTACCGGCGGGAGGTGGTCTCGTTCGTCACAGACTGCCTAAGCCGGGCTGCGGCGGACCAAGATGCGCGTACGCCCGCGGAGCCCAGCCGGTAACCGTCGCACGCCGTCCATGGCGTTCGCGTCGATGCTGGCCTCAAGACGCCCCGACCTGCTATGCTCGTGCACGGCCAACCCACCCGCAGCAACCACCGGGGGCGCGATGAACGAGCAAGAGCTTGGCAAACTGATGGGGCAGATGCTGGGCGACATCGGCGGGGCATTCAGCATCCCGCTGGTGAGGATTGGCGTGCAGCTCGGCCTGTACGAGCACCTCGCCCGCAGCGGCCCCTCCACGCCTGCGGAGTTGGCGTCGGCCAAAGGCCTGGCGGAGCGCTACGTGCGGGAGTGGCTCTGCTCGCAGGCGGCCGCCAACTACGTCACGTACGACGCGGAAAGTGGCGCGTTCTCGATGAGCGAAGAGCAGGCCGCGGTGCTCGCCGACCCCGAGAGCCCGCACTACCTGGCGCCGTCGTTCGACTCGGCTGCGGCGGCGCTCGACAACCACCCGCTGGTTCAGCAGGCGTTCGCCACCGGCGGCGGCGTCGACTGGGGCGAGCAGTCCGAGTGCCTGGCCTGCGCGGTGGCCAAGTTCTTCCGCCCCGGCTACAAGCACAACCTGGTGCAGCACTGGCTCCCCGCGCTGGACGGCGTTGTCGATCGGCTGGAGGCCGGCGTCGAGGTGGCGGACGTCGGCTGCGGCCACGGCATCTCGACGATGATCATGGCCGAGGCGTTCCCCAACTCGCGGTTTGTGGGGGTCGACTTCCACGGGCCGTCGATCGACGCGGCCCGCCAGCACGCGGCCGACGCAGGGCTGCCCAATCTGAGGTTCGAAACGTCCATGGCGGCAAGCGTCAGCGGCCGGTTCGGCCTTATCACGATGTTCGACTGCCTGCACGACATGGGCGACCCGGTTGGCGCGATGAGAAGCCTGCGGGCCTCCCTGGCCGAGGACGGCGCCTGCATGATCGTGGAGCCGATGGCGGGCGACGCGGTCCAGGACAACTTGAACCCGGTCGGGCGGCTGTTCTACGCGGCGTCGACAATGGTCTGCGTGCCGACCTCGCTGGCCCAGGAGGTGGGGGCCGCGCTCGGGGCCCAGGCGGGCGAGGCAGAGCTGCGCCGGGTGGTGGTGGACGAGGCCGGCTTCTCGTCGCTCCGCCGGGCCGCCGAGACGCCCTTCAACCTGATCCTGGAAACCCGTCCCTAACCTCCGCCGCCCCCCACACCGGGGCCCCGCGATCACGGGTTTCGCTGCCCGCAGGGGGCTGCTAGACTGTGGGGTCTCGAATTCCCCGCCGGCGGGTCCCGTGGCCCGGCCGGCTTGTTTGTCACGTATTCGTGGAGTCAGTCATGGCCAAACCTGGTCGCAAAGTGAAGAAAGCCAACCACGGCAAGCGTCCCGCCTGCAGCCGCCCCCGCAAGGAGCGTCGCCAGAAGGTGAAGACCTAATCGGGCCGCGTGCTTGATCTGGTAGTGTTTCCTCGCGTCTGTACAGCGGAGCCGTCCCGGTGCCCACCAAGGACCTGATTGTCGATCCCGCCACGATCGACTTTGACACAATCAGCGCCGACCTCGAGGCGATCCGGGCGTACAACCCGCAGCGGTTCGAGATGGAGCACCTGACGGCCATCGTCCACGACGACGCCGAATCGGGCCTGGTGATCGCGTACAAGGACACCTCCGACCAGGAGTTCTGGGTACGCGGGCACATGCCCGGCATGCCGCTGATGCCCGGCGTGATCATGTGCGAGGCGGCCGCGCAGGCGTGCAGCTACCTGGCCCGCAGCCAGGGCCTGGTGGGCGAGCGTCCGCTAGGGTTCGGCGGCCTGGACGACGTGCGATTCCGCGGCCCGGTGCGGCCCGGCGACCGGCTGGTGATCGCCGCCCAGCGGGTGAAGTACCGGCCGGGCGCGATGGTCGTGTTCCGCTTCCAGTGCTTCGTTGGGCAGACGCTGGTCTGCGAGGGCCAGATGCGTGGCGTGCCGCTGCCGGTGGTCGACTAGCCCCACCGCCCGCGTTCTTCTTTCGTTTTCCCTGCTGAGACATCATGGGACGCCGCGCGCTGAAGCGAATCGACAAGAACCTCGACTACGCTTGGCACCTGCTGGAGTTTGAGCAGCTGCCGGAGCAGTGCACCTCGCAGACGCTGTTCGGCAACGACGCCCCGCTGGAATTCGAGATCGGCAGCGGCAAGGGCCTGTTCATGCGGTCCGCGTCCGGCGCCCGCCCCGAGCACAACTTCCTGGGGGTGGAGATCTCGTTCAGCTACGCGCGGCATTCAGCGGCGCGGCTCGCCCAGTGCGAGCGGACCAACGCCCGCATGCTCGCTGGGTGCGGCCAGCGGCTGCTCCGCGAGTACGTGCCGGACGACTCGCTCGAGGCGGTCCACGTCTACTTCCCCGATCCGTGGTGGAAGAAGCGGCACCACAAGCGGCGCGTGCTCAACGAGGCGTTCCTGCTGCAGGCGGTCCGCACCCTCCGGCCCGGGGGACGCGTGCACTTCTGGACCGACGTCCAGGAGTACTACGACGCTACACTGGAGCTAATCGCCGAAAAGACGCCCCTGGAGGGCCCGTTCGACGTCCCCCCCACGCCCGCCGAGCACGACCTGGACTACCGCACGCACTTCGAGCGTCGCACCCGTCTGGCGGACAAGCCGGTCTATCGGGCGGAGTTTGCAAAGCCGGAACCGACCGGCCGGGGCTGAGGCCCGGTCGGAGTTCGGCGATCGTGGCACGAGCCTCTGCGGCTTCCCACCTGCTCGCCCCGTAGCGGTTTAGGGCATACACTACAGTAGCCGCTGCGGCCGACCGAAACCGCGTCCCCTCCCCTGCCCCCATGTCCGTCCCGCCAGTCGACACCACCGAAGCCGCGGGCCTCGCGGCGCAGCTGTCCGAGGAGCGGCGGCGGAGGTTGGTGGCCGAGGCGCAGTTGGACCGGCGGTATGAGCGGCTCAACGACGACGCCGCGAACGACTACTTCATCTACGCCGCGGACAACAACAGCCTGCTGACGTACGTCAGCCCCTCGGTCAAGCGGGTGCTCGGCTACGAGCCGACCGAGATGATCGGCCGCGACTGGCGCGACTTCGTCGACCAGCAGGCTTCGACCTTCTCAATGGCCGAGGCGAACGAGCAGGAGCTGCTCGACGGCGCCGACTCGCCCAACAAGCTGATCGCGCTGCGACGCTGCGACGGCGCGAGCCTGCTGACCGAGGTGTCGCCACGAACGCTGTTCTCGGCCGCGGGCGACGTGGTCGGGCACGAGGGCGTGTGCCGCGTGGCGGCGAGCTACGGGGACGCCGAAGCCAAGCTGCGGGCGGCGAGCGACGAACTTGAGGTGCGGGTCCGGCGGCGTACCGCCGAGCTGGAGTACCGCATCCAGTTCGAGAAGACACTGGTGTCGCTCAACACCGACTTCATCCGCCTGGCCGACGACGACATCGACCAGGCGCTCGACGAATCTTTGCGCAGGGTGGGAGAGTTCACCGGGGTCGACCGCTGCTCGCTGAGCCTGTTCGACGAGCAGGCGCCGACCGGCGAGCTGAAGCACGAGTGGAACGGCCCGGGCCGTGTCCCGCCTCAGGTGGACGCGGGCGGCCCCCCGCCGGACCTGTTCGAGTGGGAACGCGGCGAGCTGGCCCGCGGCCAGGCGTTTATCCTGGACGACGTCGCCCAGGCGCCCAAGCAGGCCAATGGCCTGCGGACGATGTACCAAGCCCACGACGTCCGCTCCGCGCTGCACTACCCGGTGCTGCTGGGCGACAAGCTGATCGGCATCATCTCCTGCACGACCATCGGCCGGTCCTTCCGCTGGCAGCAGGAGCACCTCGACCTGGTGCGGGTGCTGGCCGAGGTCGTGGCGAACACGCTGGAACGGCTGGACTCGCAGCAGAAGCTGGCCGCCAGCGAACGACGGCTGCAGGAGATCGTCCGCGACCAGACCGAGATGATTGTCCGCTGGACGCCCGAGGGGGGCCACCTGTTCGTTAACGACGCGGTGTGCCGGTTCCTGGGCAAGCCGGCCGAGCAGATCCTTGGCACCAGTGTGCTGGACAACGTGCACCGCGAAGACCAGCCGCAGGTGCGACTGAAGATCGCCGGGCTCACCCCCGAGGCGCCGCTGGCCGTGGACGAGCACCGCGTCGTGAGGGCGGACGGGTCCCTGGCGTGGTACCAGTGGGTGGACCGGGCGCTCTTCAACGATCAGGGTGAGGCGGTCGAGTACCAGTCGGTCGGCCGCGACATCACCAGCCTCAAACGCACCCAAGAGGAACTGGAAAGGCGGCTGCGGTACGAGGAGCTGGTCCTCGGGATCAGCACCCGGCTGATCAACCCTTTGCCCGAGCAACGCGAGCAGACCCTCTCCGGCGTGCTGCAGGAGCTCGCCGAGTTCACGCGTGTCGACCGCTGCTTCCTGTACCTGATGACCCCGTCCAGCAACGAGGCTCGGCTGCGGATCTACTGGTCGTCGCCGCACGCGCCGCCGGTCGCCGACGGGGTCAAGGTCCTCCCGATGGACGAGTTCCCCTGGTCGGCCGCCGACATGAAAGCGGGCCGGCCGTTCCACCTGCCGAGCCTCGACCACCTGCCGCCGGAGAACGAACAGCTGCGGCAGACGCTGGAGGAGATGAACACCAAGTCGGTGGTCAACGTGCCGATGCTGTCGGGCGACGAGGTCGTAGGGTTCCTGGGCTCGGCGACCCACCGCGACGAGCGCTGCTGGACCGACGACGAGATCGCGCTGCTCCGCCTGGTCGGCGAGATCCTGGTCAGCACCATGGACCGTGACAAGGCCGAACGGGAACTGGAGGAGAGCCGCGAGCTGCTCCGCCTGACCATCGAGGGCGTCGAGGAGGGCGTGTACGACTGGGACATCGCGTCCGGCCAGGTGGTGGTCAGCGACCACTGGCTCCGCACCATCGGCCTGCCACCCGGCGAGAACTCGCGCAGCGAGGACGACTGGCGGGACCGCATCCACCCCGACGACTGGGACCAGGCGGAACGCGCCCTGCAGCGGCACTTCGCCGGCAAGACCCCCGTCTACGAGGCCGAGTACCGCCTGCGCCACTCCGACGGGCAGTACCGCTGGAATCTGAACCGCGGCCGCGTGATCCAACGCAACGAGGCGGGCCGCCCGCTGCGGATGGTCGGCGTCGACCGCGACATCACCGAGATGATCGACGCCCGGGACAAGCGCCGCGAGCTGGAGTCGCAGCTCGCCCACCTGGGACGCGTCGCGACCATGGGCGAGACGGTCGCCGGGATCGCCCACGAGGTGAACCAGCCGCTGCACGCCGCCGCCACATTCAACGCGGCCGCGCGCAGCGCGCTGCGGTCGGGCAAGACCGAGAAGGCCGAGAACCTGTACCAGAAGTCGTCGGAGCAGATCTCCCGCGCGGGCGACATCATCCGCCACATGCGCGAGTACACGCGTCCCCGGCCAACCGACATCTCGTTCGTCGACGTCAACCAGCTGCTCAGAAGGTCGGCGGAGTTCGTGATGGGCTACAACAACCGGACCCGCGCGTCGGTGCTGTTCGACCTGACCGAGGGGCTGCCCCGCGTGCAGGGCGACGCGGTGCAGCTGCAGCAGGTGGCGGTCAACCTGATCCAGAACGGCGTCGACGCGATCCGCGAGTCCGACACGGACGAGGGCGAGATCCGCATCAGCACGCTGCCCGGCGAGCGGTCCGTGACCATCCGCTTCACCGACAACGGCCGGGGCGCCGACGTCAAGGACCCGGACGAGCTGTTCGACGCGTTCTTCTCGACCAAGCCGAACGGCATGGGCATCGGGCTGGCGCTCTGCCGACGCATCGTCGAGACCCACAACGGCGCCATCTCCGCAAAACACAACGAGTCGGGCGGGATGACCTTCACCATCCAAATCCCGGTAGCCGAGGGCACGGACTGATGACGCACATCGAATCGGTTTTCGTCGTCGATGACGACGAGGCGATCCGCGAGGCGGTCGCCTCGCTGGTGGGCGAGATGGGCGTCCGCTGCGAGGTGTTCGGCTCCGCCGAGGAGTTCCTCGAGAAGTACGACGGCGCCCGGCCCGCCTGCCTGGTGACCGACGTCCGCATGCTGCGGATGAGCGGCCTGGAGCTGCAGGAGGAGCTGCAGAGCCGCGGGCACAACATCGCCACAGTCGTGCTGACCGCCTACGCGGAGACGCCCGTCACCGTGCGGGCCATCAAGAACGGCGCCGTGACGCTGCTCGAGAAGCCGTGCCGGAACCTCGAGCTGTGGGACGCCATCCGCAACGCCCTGGCACAGGACCACCAGCTCTACGAGCGCGACCGCCAGCGGGCGGAGGTGGCGGAGCGGCTCGACAGCCTGACCCCGTCGGAGAAGCGGGTGATGGACCTGGTGGTGGCGGGCAAGCCCAACAAGGCGATCGCCAACGAGCTCGACATGAGCGTGCGGACGGTCGAGGTCCGGCGGCAGTCGATCTTCGCCAAGGTGGGCGCCGGCTCGGTTGCGGAACTCGTGCGGATCGCGGTGGAATCGCGGCCCGACGAGTAGCCCTCGCAGGCCGCTAGCGGCGGCCCCCAGCGGGCCGCGGCGGGGATGTGGGCGCCCACATTTGCCCCCAGGGAATCCGCGGCAAGTTGCACCGATTGCAATCTCTCCCCTGCCTGCGTCCCGCCGTAGTATGTCTGTAGACCCCTGCTAGGCCGCTCCCTGCGGCCCCCAGGCGGGGTCGGGCCCGCCGCGCGACCTCACGCACGGCAGGCGGGCCGATACAGATCACGTGACTCAGGGCGCCGGCTGACGGGACCAGCAGGCAGCGCCCCCACACAAAGGGCCTCCCCCCATGCTTGCTACCGACCAGGGACCGATCTCCGACGAGCGTAAGACCGTGTTTGTCATCGAGGACGACGCCGCCGCCCGCAGCGCCGTCTGCGAGATGCTCGAGCCCAAGGGGCTCCGCGTCGAGGCGTACGAGTCCGCCGAGGACTTCCTCGCCAACGGCCAGCCCAACGGCCCGAGCTGCCTGCTGCTCGACGACCGCCTGCCCGGCATGCGCGGCAGCGAGCTGCTGCGTCAGCTCTCCAACAACGGCGTGCACACCCCGGCCGTGCTCGTGACCGGCTACGCCACGACCTCCGTGACCGTCGACGCGATGCGCAACGGCGCCGTGTCGGTGCTGGACAAGCCCTGCTCCGACATGGCCCTGGAAGAGGCCGTCGGCGTCGCGCTGGAGGCCGACGTCCGCCGCCGGCGCGTCGAGGAGCCCGCGCGGGTCGCCAAGGAGCGTCTGTCGCAGCTCAACGACTCCGAGATGCAGGTGCTCCGCATGGTGCTCGACGGCGTGCCCAACAAGCAGATCGCCAACCGTATGGGCGTGTGCGTCCGCACGGTCGAGTCTCGCCGCAGCAAGATCTACGGCGCCGCCAAGGTGAACTCGGTCGCCGAGCTGGTCCGCATGTGCGTCGCGGCCGGCATTGTCGACTAGCGGATGCTCTGGCAAGGGTCGTAGTTCCCACCACAAGTGGGCAACCACATGGCGCGCCGCCCAGGGCGTTCCGATACCGAGAAGACCCTTGGAAGAGCAGCGGCGGGAGAGCAGTGGAGACTCCTGGGCAGGAAGCCCCAGTGTCAACCCGGGGGCTTGCGCTCCACTGCCTCCCCGCCCTTTTCATGCTGCCCGTCGCCGTAACCTCTTTGCAGCAAGTCGATTGCGGCGCGTTCACAGAGCCGTAGCACGGGGCGTATCGACACCCCAATCCGGCCCACCTAAAATGGGGCGACACCTCACTCAGGCCCCTATCGGCCTTGCCCGTATTGTCGCCGCCCCGACCACCCAGCACGCATAGCGGGTCCCTGAGCCCCAGGCGCCCCGGGCGGACGACCCCTCCCCCCAGCGAACCCCCAGGAAGCTCTGCGTGCCCACCGCGGTTGATAGCTTGAAGTTGATGCCCACGCCCGCCGGCCCCATCGCCGTACCCACCCTGTCGCAGACCTCGGTGCGCAGCACCGCGGCGGCGGTCTCGGCGTTGGTCATGGCCGAGCAGTACGGCGACTCGTCGCTCGCGGCCGCCCAGGCCGAGATGCTCGACGTCGCGTACCGGGGCGACCTCAGCGAGCTGATGCTGGCCGGCATGCGCGGCCTGGCGGACTGCCAGAACGCCGACGGCGGCTGGGGCCAGTCGCCCGGCATGCCGTCGGACCTGACGTCGTCGCTGCTGGCGCTGTCGGCCTTCCGGCTGACCTGCGTGCCCGCCCGCTGCGCCGACCTGGAGCCCCGCCTGGAGCACTACGTGCGGTCTCAGGGCGGCGCGGCGGCGCTCAAGCGGACCGTGGCCGACCGCTCGCTGCTCCTGGGCGTGCTGACCAACGCGGCCGCGGCCGGCGTGGTCGGCTGGCGCCAGACGCCGGTGGTGCGGTTCGAACGCGCCGCGGCCCCCACCTGGGCCCGCTCCATGCTCAGCAGCCCCCAGTTCGACAGCACCAACCCCGTCATGCTGGCCGGCGGCCTGGCCCGCTTCCGCCAGTGGCGTCCCAAGAACCCCGTGCTCCGCTGGCTCCGCGGCGCGTCGGTCGACTCCTGCCTGCAGCTCGTCGCCGCGCAGCAGTCCGACAACGGCTGCTTCCGCGCCAACGTCCTCTCCACCAGCTTTGTGGTGATCGCCCTGGCGAGCGCCGGCAAGGCTTCGCACTCGATCGTACGCCGGGCCGTGGCCTGCCTGCTCACCAACGTCAGCGCCGACGCCGACTGGCGGTGCGACTGCCTGCAGGAATAGCCGCCCCGCCACGCCCCCCGACCCCGACTCCGACCACGGAAGAATGCCCGGACCATCGCAGCTGTCGGCCGAACTCGGCGAGTCCCACCGCCCGGAAATGGACCGGCTGGTGAGCGTCTTCTACCCCGAGCCCGCCACGCTGGGCCGGCTCACGGCGGTCGGCGCGGCCGACCTGCCGCCGGCCTACCAGTCGCTCCTCGCGCACGACGACCACATGACCGTCACGCTCGAGGCGTTCCACGAGTCGCTCGTGAAGGTGGGGGTCGTCGACGAGGCGCCCGCCGAGCATTCGTACGCCCGCAAAAGTGTGCTGACTCGTCAATCGGACGGCGCCCCCGTACAATTGGGCATAATGCGGATCGACCTGACCGGCCTGCCCGGAGCGGTGCGTGAGCAGATCGAGTCCCACGCGTCGCCGCTGGGCCGGATCCTGATCCGCAACAACCTGCTCCGCGAGGTGGAGCTACTCGCCCTGTGGCGGATCGAGCCCGGGGACGACCTCCGCGAACACCTCCGGCTGCCCGAAGGCGAGCCCATCTTCGGACGCTCCGCCCGCATCCTGGTCGACGGACGACCGGCGGTCGAGCTGCTTGAGATGGTCCGCGTCTGACCCCAACCGGCCCACAACCCACCGGCCCAGGCATGCCCCCCACCCACCAAGCGTACGACTGCGTGGTCCTCGGCGCCGGCCCCGCCGGCTGCACCGCCGCCGCCCTGATCGCCCAGGCCGGCTTCTCCTCCCTGCTCGTCGACCGCGACTCGCTGCCCCGTGAGCACGTCGGCGAGTCGCTCATGCCCGAGACCTACTGGGTCTTCGAGAAGCTCGGCGTGCTCGAACAACTCAACCAGAGCCGCTTCGCCAAGAAGGTCGGCGTGCAGTTCGTCAACAACACCGGCAAGGAGTCGCAGCCCTTCTTCTTCCGCAACCACGACCCGCACCCCAGCAGCGAAACCTGGCACGTGGAACGCGCCGAGTTCGACCAGCTGCTCTTCAACAACGCCCGCGCCAAGGGCGCCGAGTGCCTCGACCAGACCCGCGCGCTCGACGTGCTGACCGACGGCGAACGCGTGACCGGCGTCCGGCTCCAGTCCGGCGGCCAGCCAATTAACGTCGACGCCCGCGTGGTGGTCGACTGCACCGGCCAGCAGTCGCTGCTCGCCAACAAGTTCGGCCTCAAGCAGGTGAACCCGAACCTCAGGAAGGCCAGCATCTGGCGCCACTACCGCGGCGCCGACCGCGACGAGTCCGGCGGCGGCGTCAAAACCATCATCTCCCACACCCGCGACAAGCAGGCGTGGTTCTGGTACATCCCGCTCTCCGGCGACATCGTCAGCGTCGGCGTGGTGGCCGACAACGACTACCTCCTCAAAGGCCGCGGCAAGCCCGAGCAGGTGTTCCAGGAAGAGCTGCTCAAGTGCGACGGCGTGCGGCAACGCGTTGAGGGCGCCGAGCCGCTGGACGACCTGCGGGTCGCCAAGGAGTTCAGCTACTCGACCGACCGCCCCGCCGGCGACGGCTGGGTCCTAGCCGGCGACGCCTGGGGCTTCATCGACCCGGTCTATTCCTCCGGCGTGTACTTCGCGATGAAGTCCGCCGACATGGCCGCCGACTGCGTGATCGACGCCCTCCGCCACGACGACCCGTCCGCCGCCCGCCTGGGCGCCTGGAACGACGAGTTCTCCGCCGGGACCAAGTGGGTCCGCAAGCTGGTGCACGCGTTCTACTCCGGCGAGTTCCGCGTCGGCAAGTTCGCCAAGGAGCACCCCGAGCACATGGGCGCCCTCACCAACCTGCTAATCGGCCGCATGTTCCACCCCGACGTGCCCAAGCTGTTCGACGACCTCGACCCCTGGCTCGAGCGGATGTCCGCCCAATCGGCGGACGACTCCGACGAGGATGAACCCGCCGACGGCCTGCCCGCCATCGCGTAGCGCGGCTAGCGACAAGCCCCCGTCCCACTTGGGGAGGGTTAGGGAAGGACGCGGCACCGCTAAACCGTCCCACATGGGTGCCGGGGCGCTCCGCGACGACCACCGTGTGGCGGTGCGAAGTATTGCATGGGCGTCCCTGACACGTACTCGCTAGCAGCACTCCGCCGTCTGCTCTTTTAGGTGAGATATTCCTGGTGTTAGACTCCGTGCGTCAACTTGTTAACACGAGAGCTAGGGATATGTCCCGCAAGCAACGGATTCGGATCGCTATCGGCGTTTGGGGATGCGTAGCAGGAATGGCTGTCGCGGTGATAGGCGCCATTCTGCCAATGCACTTTGCAATCGCCCGCATTTACCCAGAGTCGACCGAAGCGTCCATCACAGCGCTCAACAATGCCATTGATATTTCACAGGTGATCTTCACTAGTGGGGTAACGATAGCAACCGCCGGACTGTTGGTAGCGTCGATTGAGGGAACTAAAGCATTCGTGGGAAAACCTACCTCCTACGAATCTTAGTTCTGGCTCAATGATTCCCCGTCCCTCGTGGGGAGCCGAGCAGCACCTACTCCTCTGCGTCGAGCCTTCGCGACTGCAGATACTCACGGACCATCTGATTGGGGTCCTCCCATAGAGCTGGCAGCGGCCCTCCATCGACGCCTATTACCGGCTCGCCAGCGTCGGCTGCTGGATCGAAGTTCCAGTCGATCGCCACCGTCTCGCGGAGCGTCCGCAGGTAGTCGGCGTGGTTGTCTTCCGGCGGGTAGACGCCCCCGCGGAGGAACAGCGGCGGATCGTGCTCTTGAACAAACGCGGAAAGCTCTCCCCACCCCGCCGGCCACCGCCCGTCATGCTCTTCGAGGTAGGCGACCAAAATCGTGCCCGCATCCCACGCCGCATACGCCGCGGGGATGTCGCGCCACGCCTGGATGACCCGCCACGCCCAACTGCCCGCCAGGAACAGCACGGCGGTGCAGATGACGATCGCTAGTTTTCTACCTGGCGTCACCGACTGTTCCTCAAGCCGTCAGCAACTTGTATCGCCGGGCGCCGGGGGCGCTCCGCGACAGCGGAAGCCCCCGCCTACGGGCAGCATTAGACTTCCTACGCTATCAGGGGCTTCCCTGCGGGAGCGCCACTGCCACCCAGGTTTGCTTCTTGGCGTGCTCGTGACGCGCCACCGCCTCAGATCGCGCCGGGGTCGGCGAACACCTGCTGCTGGAACTGCTCCTCGGTGAACACGTAGAACGACTCCACGCGGTCCCAGTCGACGGCGGCGTGGGTGTCGCGGGTCCAGTCGTTCTGGTCGCCCACGTCGGGCGCGGTGCCGGTCACGAACCAGCGGTCGCGGACCCGCTCGAACTTGGCGTCGCGGATCATGACGCTCCCTTCGATGCTGCCGTGCACGTAGAACACGGTCACCTTGCCCTTGAACTTGCCAGGGTCGACCGGCGGGTTGGGCTCCTGGGCCTCGGCCCCGTACGACAACAGCACCCCCAGCAGCAACGCGGCGGCGATCATCCCGCCCAGCACCCTTCGACCGTTCATAGCTTCTCCAAGTCCAACGCCGCGGGGCGCCGGCGCGGATGCGGCCGGGCGTCCCCTGGCTGAAGTCAATCTGGCTCTCACACCTTCGGGACTTTTGTCCCGAATGGCGCTAACGATTCTTAGGGACAAAAGTCCGGCCGCGCCGCTCCCCGCAAACGCGTTTCACGCTTGTATAGCAGACTCCGCCGCGACCGCCCGCGAATCCGCCGTCCGACTTTTGTCCATTCGGGAACGCCAACAGGGTCAAAAGTCTCCGGCGAACGCCCTGGGTGGTTCACGTTCCGCGGTCGCATGACGCTACGCCCTCGGGTTTAGATTGCGTTAGGGACTCTCCCGACAACGCCCATTAGACCGCGCCGGGTGGCCTGTTTTCTACCGAGAACTGCGCGGAAACATGAAGCGGCCATCGTAGCACGGCGGTCGCCGCCGTGAGGCCGACCAACGCGGCCCAACCGAAGGCTGCCGGCGTCGCCCCGGCTTGCAGCTCGCCCATGGGACACGCCGTGTTCGGACCTCTCTCGGTGGAGGACCAACGAGCTACGATGGGGTTCTTCGTGTCTAGGTGTACGACTAGTCGCCTTTGGCGATCTTGGTTGGTACAAGTTGCCGGGACCTCCTAGCGACAGCGTTTAGTTACGAGCAACTCGGTATAATCATGGTCTACGCCGAAACGTTCCGCCTATCAGCAAGTCATCCGACAAGAAAATGCTGCTGAGAAAAAAAGACCGGTATCTGGACTTGTTGCACGTCGACGTTGCCCGTGATGTCCGGGAACGACGCGAAGCCGTAGGCAAGAGCACCGCATGTGACGGATTCTTCTTTGAGCACAACGGTGACTTGTTTGCCTTGGGTGCTGAAGCTGGCGAGCTGTATGTAATCCTGAATGGCGAGCTGCTGAAATACGACGCCAGCACGCTTCAGACGCGCCTTGATATATCGCCAGACGCCAATACATTCTCAGCGACGCAATGCTCCGAAACACTGTGCCGCGTCACCTATACGCCAGTAATGGCAAGCCGCTGGGTACCCATGGAAGATGATGAATGCACCGATGGTTTTCTCTGGATGCACAATGTTCTTCGCGATCCAGAACGCCGTTCGATCATGGTCATGAATGCAGCAGAAGGCAGCTAGCAAGTGCACGTGCAGCCAACCGGCTGAGCGTCATTCGCGACACCCCGCCTAGCGGTCGTCATTATCAAGACCGCGGCCCGCCGCCCGCGGCGAACTGCTCGAGCCCCTCTCGGAACAGGCCGTGGGTCATGCCCTGCTCGACCAGCACGCTCGTGACGCCCAGGCCGCCGACCTCGTGGATGTTGCGGTGCTCGTCGTCGAAGAACAGCATCTGGTCGTGGTCGCAGCCGGACGCGTCCCGCAGCGCGGCGAAGTGACGCAGCTTCGAGCTCGGGTAGATCTCGGCGTGGGCGAACCGCGCGGTGATGCCCAGCAGCTCCACCAGCTCCCGCGCCCACGACGGCTCCTGCGTCCGCGACGCCAGCGCCACCGGCACGCCGCCCTCGGCGCACTCGTCGAGGATGGCGGGCACGTCGTCGTACAGCCGCACGTGCCGGCCGCCGCGGTCCTCGACGCGGCCGCCGCGCTGGCGGAACGGCGGCGACAGGCAGTCGCACCACACGCCGCCCGCGTCCCACAGCGTGAAGTCGAGGTCGAACACAATCAGCTTGGGCAGCGGCATGGCGGTCTCAGCGGTCGAGGATTGCTTCGACGTTCTCAATCGGCCGCCCGATGGCCGCCCGGCCGCCGGTCACCACGATCGGCCGCTCAATCAGCTGCGGGTGCTCGGCCAGCACGGCGGCCCACTGCTTGTCGGTCAGCTGCTGGTCGGCCAGGCCCAGCTCCTTGTAAAGCTTCTCCCCCTTGCGGGCCAGCTCCGCCGGCTTGATGCCCAACAGCCTCGCGATCTGCAGCAGCTCCTTGGCCGACGGCGGGTCCTCGAGGTACCGGATGACCTCAAACGGGGCGCCGCGCTCTTCCAGCAGCGCCAGCGCGCTGCGCGACTTGCTGCAGCGGGGGTTGTGGTAGATCTTGGTGGTGGGCACGGGGTGGTTCCAGTCGGGCAAGTATCGATGACCCGGCAGATTCTATGCGACGCGATTCGGAGCGGTCCACCGGGGCTCGTCTCGCAGCCCGACAAGGCTCTCTCGAGTGAGATCGTGAGGGCGCCGGGGGCGCTCCCGCAGGGAAGCCCCCGCTGAGCTCCAGTAGCGGGCAGCGAGCTCGGGGGCTTCCGCTACCGCGGAGCACCCCCGGCACCCGCGCGAAGCGAACGCCCACCGACTGGTGCTGGCATGCTCTGAATCGGTGGGCCTATTGGCCAACCCTACAGGACTACAAATCAGCAGGGGCAACAATTGGCTGACCCAGCATCTCACGCACGCGATCGAGTAGCGATTGTTCCTCCTCCGACAATTCGCGTGGCGGCGATTCCAGGCTGTCTTGAGCTCGTAGCAGTTCAGACATGCCTACTTCACCCGCTTCGTACAACCGCACAGTGCACTCGACTAGCTCTACGGTCTCATCAAAGCTGAGGTCGTACTTCGCGATGAGCGACTGATAGTTGTGATGGTCGAGGCAGAGTTGTATGGACCCCACTAATTCAGACGTTGGGTCGCCGTCTGCGTCGAGCGCTGGCGCTTTGAACTCTTTGGTAAGCCTCGCCGACGCGAGTTTGCTGGCGAAATCGTCGACCGTAGCGACGTCGAGAAGCTCGAGTGAGCGTCCCGCAGTCGAAATCAGTCCCTTACGTTGCTCCACGCGCACCTTGTATCCCTCTTGCTCGACGAGGGTGCGATCGACAGCGTTGTCGCGGTGCGCCCACAGAAAGAGAGTATTGGTCAGCAGTTGCGACTCGCGTCTGGCAGCAAACTCCTCGGGCGAGAGGGTATCGAGCTGGGTGTAGATCAAATTGCTGAACATGGCGGCGCTGAGCGATGAACTGATCGCGCCCTCCCGTTCGACCTCTTCCTCCAACCGTTCTGCGAGACGCCGCCGATCCACCCGCCAGCCGGTCGCGACAGCGGCGATCACCGCAATCAGCAACACATAAAGAACTCGATGCTTCATAAAACAAACCTGTCGGGGTTCACTCAGCTCTCGTAGGTCAGGCTGCGCCTGACCTACGCAACTCGCAACTTGGCGAAGCGATCCCTGGGTTCAACCGACGGATGTAATCCGTCGGCTGTGGATACTCGGCGGGGACCGCCGAGCTACCAATTCCTAGGTCACCAACCCCTTGGTGACCATCATGAACACGTCCTCGAGCGTCGGTTCTTTGTCGGCGAACGACACCAGGCCGACCTGGGCGGCGACCAGGTTGTGCAAGAGCCGCTGCACGTCGGCGTCCTCGCCGGCCATCTCGACCAGGCAGCCGCGGGTGTCCTGCTGCACGCTGCGGACGTGCGGGTCGCTGCGGATGAGGCTGAGCCCGGCCTCCGGGTCGCCGGAGAAGCGGACCTGCAGGTGGCGGTTCGCCTGGATCTTGCGGTAGACCTTCTCGATCGGCCCGGCCAGCAGCAGCTTGCCGCGCTCGATGATGCCGATCGACGTGCACACGTCGGCCAGCTCGGTGAGGATGTGGCTGGAGATGAGGATCGTCTTGCCCATCTTGCGGAGCTCTTTGAGCAAAGCCTTGACCTCCAGCCGCGCGCGGGGGTCCAGGCCACTCGCGGGCTCGTCGAGGATCAGCACGGGCGGGTCGTGCACGAGGGTCTTGGCCAGGCAGAGCCGCTGCTTCATTCCGCGCGACAGGCCGTTGACGTAGTCGTCCCGCTTGTGGGTCAGGTCCAGCAGCTCGAGCACGTCGGAGATGACCGCCTTGCGGTTGGCGCGGGGGATCTCGTACGCGACCGAGAAGAAGTCGAGGAACTCCCACACCTTCATGCCGTCGTACACGCCGAACATGTCGGGCATGTAGCCGATGCTCCGCCGCACGGCGACCGGGTCGTTCACCACGCTGTGACCGTTGACGGTCGCCTCGCCCTGGGTCTCGCGGAGCAGCG
This sequence comes from Posidoniimonas corsicana, assembly GCF_007859765.1. Taxonomy (NCBI): domain Bacteria; kingdom Pseudomonadati; phylum Planctomycetota; class Planctomycetia; order Pirellulales; family Lacipirellulaceae; genus Posidoniimonas; species Posidoniimonas corsicana. The sequence goes on along the minus strand of NZ_SIHJ01000005.1, from coordinate 389,314 downwards.
TGGCGAGGAAGCGGATGGTGGTGCTCTTGCCGGCGCCGTTCGGGCCGATGAACCCGAACATCTCGCCGGCGCCGATCTTCAGGTTCAGGTTCTCCACCGCGACAAAGTCGCCGTAGGTCTTGCGGAAGTTGTGGATCTCGATCATTCGATTGCGGATTGGGGATTGCGGATCGCGGACTGCCAAGCAAGATCCGCCGGCGCCCTGCGGGGGGCGTAGGCCGGAACAAGCGGAGCACTGTTCCGGCGTGGTTGACGTTGTTCAGCTATTGCCAGAAGCAAACAAAGAGAACGAAGACTCAGGCCACGCTTCGTTCTCTTTGTTGCCTTTCGTTCATCTGTGTCGTCTCGGTTCTCGAAGGGAGGCTCGCTCTGCCGGAACTGCGCTGGCGCTTGTTCCGGCCTACGTGATAATTCCGCCCGACGGGTTTGGTCCGGGGCGCCTTGGACGTATCTCTACTCCTCGTTCTCTACATCGATCGGCGCGTTCTTGTCGGGCTGGGGGGCGGTGGGGATCTCGTACTGCAGGTGCGCCACCCACAGCGTGGCGGCGGTCTGCTGGGCGGCGGCGGGCGCGACGGTCATGCCCGGCAGGGCCTCGTCGATGCGGGCCACGGCGCGGTACTCGCCCGGCTCGAACTGGTCGGGGTCGAGCGCCACCCGCCACAGCGGGGTCAGGTTCATCTCGTCGGCCACGCCGGGCTCGCCCGCGGCGCCCAGCTGCTGCTGGAATGGCAGAGCGCCCTCGCCGGTGTTGACCGGCGCCCAGCTGAGCGCCATCGACTCCTTGCGGGGCAGGTCGCCGACCCAGCAGCCCATCAGCGACGGCCCGCCCTCGGCCGGGCGGTACACCACCGCCAGCTGGCTGAGGTCCCTGTCGGACTGGTTCTGGATCTGCAGCACGCCCATGCTGGAGGTCCCCAGCTGCAGCGCGCCGCCCGGGTCGTGCATCTCTTCGCTGTGCACCATGCCGGTCGTGCTGGACGAGACCTGCAGCCCCAGCAGGCGGGCCTTCTCCTGGCGGTCGTAGGTGACCGCCGTGGCCTGCTGCCCGGGGAGCATCTGGAACTCGGTCCCGCTGGAGAACGGCGCCGCCACGGCGCCCGGGTCGTCGAAGGTGAGGTCGTAGTTGGTGCCGAGCGAGGTGTACACGCCGGTGTAGCGGGTCAGGCAGCCGCGGGCGTAGCCGGGCTGGGTTTCGAGCAGGGCGATCTGCGTCTGGGCGCGGACGAAGCCGATGTCCAGCTGGGCCAGCTTGACCACCACCACGGTGCCGGCGATCGCGATGAGCGGCGCCGCCACCCACGCCAGCTCGACCCGGCCGATCGCGCGGAACACCATCCAGTTGAACGGGGCCAGCACCAGCAGGTAGAGCCCCACGCAGGCGAGCACAAACCCGGAGTCGGGCACCGTCACGCCGGCGGCCTCGCGGAGCGAGTCGCGCGCGGCGGAGGACACGGCGTTGAAGTCGTCCCAGCCGCCGGCGCCGCCCGGGTAGGCCGGCGCGGCGAGCACGGTGGACGAGCCGCCAAACTGCCCGCCGAAGCCGCCCATGCCGTAGTCCGGGCCGTTGCCCACCTTCTGTAGCGAGAACCGCCACGGGTTGGGGTTGTCGTAGGAGTCGCGGGAGAGCAGGCGGAGGCCCGAGTTGACTGCCGCGTCGATGGCCACGCGATCGCCGTCGGCCCACTCGACCGCCAGCATGCTGTCGCCGCCCTCGGCGCTGCTGACGCTGAAGCCGTCCTGGAAGTCCGTGCTGGAACCGCCGGAGTAGTTGTCGCCGCGGAACCGGCGGGCCGGGCGCCGCAGCACCACCGCGTTCATCAGGCACTCGTAGCCGTTCTCCCAGTTCTGCAGGCCGCGTTGGTTGAGCTGCATCGCCGACACGATCACCCTGCCCCGCCCTACGCGGCGCTCGGCGAACAGCTCGCCGCACCGCAGCTGGCTGGTGGCGCGGGCCACCGGCGCGGACGAGTCGCGGCGCTCGGACTCGTCCTCGACGAGCTCCAGCCGCACGCCGGACCAGGGGCGGGGGAGCTGCAGATCCGGCCCCTTCCGGCCCACGCCCCACGCGGCGACCATCGGCTGCAGGTCATCGCCGGTGATCTCCCAGGCGTCGCCGGACGTGGCGGGCAGGTAAGGTGAGAGGAAGCTGTCCCGCAGCAGCGCCAGCGAGTCGGGCCCGCTGATGATGAGCTGCCCGCCCCAGTGGAGCCAGTCGAGCAGCGCGTCGCGCTGGGCGGGGTCGAAGATGGCGGGGTCGACCTCGTCCCACAGCACGTAGGCGGTGCTGGTCAGGCAGAACAGGCTGTCGGGCAGCGGGGCGCGGTCGCCCAGCTCGGGCGCGACCACGCGGTAGTTGCGCCGCGCGGCCCAGTCGCCGGCGCGGAACTGCACGTCGACTTCATCGTGCAACGGCGCGTCGACCGACCGCAGCGTGCCGAGCCGCCCGTAGCTGGCCGGGTTGGCGGCCAGCACCACAAAGTGGTACTGGTGCGACTGCATCTGGGTGGTCGGCTCGCTGAGCGGCGGCATCACGTCCAGCGAGTCACGCCCGCGGATCTGCCACCGCACGCCAAACTTGCGCTTGATGGGCGGCGGGAAGAAGATGCTCTCGATCCGCTTGTCCTGCCCCTTGCTGAGCGCCACCGGCCGGCGGCTCTGCAGCGAGAAGGCCGTAAAGTCAAGCGGGATCGGCTGGTTGTTCGAGTCAACGATCGCCTGGCCCTCGGTGCCGACCCAGTCGTCGTAGTTCCGCTTCATCTCCTGCGACACCATCGTCCAGTGGCCCGGCTTCACGAACAGCTGGGGCTGGTCCGACTGGCTCGGCACGGGCTTCATCGGCCCGACCACCATGGGCGCCTTCTTCTTTTTCTCCTCTTCCTCCTTCCGCTTACGCTCGGCCTCTTCCTCCTCCTTCTCCTGCTGCTTGGCGGCCCGCTCCTGCGGGGTGAGGCCGTCGTCGCAGCCGCGGCAGCCCGGCATCAACAGGGCGAGCAGGCACAGGCCGACGAGCAGCGGGCGGGTGCGTCTGGCGGAGGGGTCTAGCTTCATGCGTGGCGGGCGGCGTCGGACGGTCGGGTGCGGAGGAGCCGGTGCGGCACGTAGTCGGATTCGTGTGGCGGGTCGTGATCTTGCCCGCCCGGCGGCGGCGTCCCGGTGCCTGTTCGGCTGCCGTCGGGCATTTTATCGCTTTTGGGTCCGCTGTGCAGGTTTGCGCAAAAAGTCCTCACTCGGGGGCGCGGGACCAGAGCCGCGCCACCAGCCACGACGCGACCGCCAGCAAAGCGATCATGACCAAGCTAATCGCCGCGACGCGGTCATCCACTCCCGCGTGCAGCAGGTTGAACAGCTCGATCGTGACCGTCTGGGGGCCGGGCGGGATCACTAGCAGCGACGCACTCAGCTCGCCGAACGATACGGCCAAAGCCGCCAGCCAGGCCGCCCCCACCGCGCCCCACCGCGACCGGGCCGCCGCCAGCACTCCGGCGAGCGGCCCCCCGCCCTCAAGCCGGGCGGACTCGACCAGCCCCGCCGGCAGGCCCTGCCAGACCGGCCACAGCAGGATCGCGACCACCGGCGTCGCCCGGACCATCTGAACCGCCCAGACCACCGCCAGCGTGTGGTCGTACAGCCAGCTCAGTGGCCAGAGCGGGGAATCGAGCGGGCGGTTGAACAGGTCGATCGCGCCGATGCCGATCAGCGGCCCGGGCGTGGTGAGCGCCAGCGCAATAGCCGCCAGCCAGGCGAGCTGCTCGACGCCGCCGCGGGCGAGCCGCCAGGCCACCAACGCGCCGGCCAGCGTGGCGCCGCACGCGACCCCCAGGCCGAGCTTGGCCGACTGCCACAGCTGCCGCCGGTGCTCGACCGGCGCCCTGCCGACCCGCGTCACGGCCTTAGAGAGCGACCACTCCTGCCGCCAGGCGTCGCCTTCGCGGACGGCGTTGCCGCCCGCCTTGTACAGCAAGTTGCCGATCGGAACTCCGGCCAGCACGACCACCATCAGCAGCATCGCCAACACGGCCGGCGCACGGGGCGCCGGGTCCCACCGCCAGGCGTCCCGGGCCATGCCGTCGGACACGCGGTCGATCAAACCCCGCGCCGACCACAGCACCGCCACCGCCAGCCCCCTCACCACCGCCAGCCCGGCGAAGAGCTGACGCTGCTGCAGGCGTTGGTCCGGGTCGTCGAGTTGGGTCGGGTCGAACAACTCCAGCGCGTGCTGCGTGTAGACCTCCTCGGCGAACGTGCGGACCTGGAACAGGTCGGTGACCGTCATCTCGTGCGCGACGGTGATCGCGATCCAGCCGGCCGCCACGACAAACGCCGGCGCCGCCGCTCGCAGCGAGACCGTCAGCAGCACCCGCCAGGCCGGCATCGCCAAGAGGGCGTCCTCCTCGAGCTGGCGGTCGACCGACCGCAGCGCCGCGCCGACGATGACCGCCACCCAGGCGATTGCCGCCGCGGCGTGGATCCAGATCACGCCGGCAAAGCCCTCCAGCAGCGGATTGGCGACCCCGCCGTCGGCCGCTTGCTGCGTGTACCACCCGAGCGTGCCGAAGCCCGCTCGCCAGGCGGCGGCGCACAGGTGCAGCGGCAGGAACAGCAGCGTCAGCACCGCGACCGCCGCAGCCGCCTGCCCGGGCAGGCGGAGTTTGTGTATCAGCAGGCCCAGCAGCCCGCCGGCTGGCAAGGCGACAACCAGCGTGCCAACCGCCACCAGCGCGGTGTTGGCGAGCAGCCCCTGGCACCTGGCCCCGGCGGCCAGAAAAGCCAGTACTGCTACGGCAATTGGTGCCAGGGGCAACCAGCGGGAGGCGGTAAGTGTCGACATCGTCACTAGTTTAGGCAAACCAGCGGCCCCGGCCCAAGCCGCCCCGCCGACAAGCGTTGTTGATTTAGCATGAGACGTGCGTTAGTTTGAAATGTGAAGGGAGCGGGATGGGATATCCCCGCCCCGGGGCGGCCGTGCCCAACGACGACTTTTCGAGATTGGCTTTTCACCGCTCGGCCGGCCGCCAGGAGAGTGATTTCTAGGATGGCGCACGATTCCGCGTCGTGGGTGCTGTGGGCGCCCAGCCGATGCGGGGCTGCTTCTGGGGAGATTAGGCGCACGTACGCGTGGCGTGGCCCCTCGATCGGGACCCGCCGCCGCTCGGTGAGGCCGGCCTGTAACGACGCGGGGTCTACCGCGGGGCCGACCAACCGTCCGCGAAGGTTCGCGAGGCCGCAAGCATGGGTATCCAGGTGCAGTGCCCCAACGGGCACTCGTTCAAGGTCAAGGACAAGTACGCCGGCAAGAAGGGCCTGTGCCCCAAGTGCGAGGGCCAGGTGGTGGTCCACGTGCCCGACGTGACCGACGAGACCGAGAGCGCCTTCCGCGAGGCGGTGCTGAGCGAGCACCGGGCCGAGCACGCGGCGCCCTCCACCAAGGCGTCGTCGGAGTCGGTCTTCGACGACCACCCCGCCAAGGCGGACGCCGGCACCAGCGCCAGCCTGATCGGCTCGTCGGTCATCAAGCACAAGACCAAGTGCGAGTGCGGCGCCAAGGTGCCGATGTGGTACGCCAAGTGCCCCAGCTGCGGCCGCTACCTGGAGCACTAGCCCCGGCGGCCGCCGGCCGCTAGCAGGCGGCCGGCCGGTTTTCGAGATTTTTCTGGCGGGCAGCTCCCGCCGTTGCTGATCTGCGTGCAGGCGCGCGTCCTGCCGCGTTGCCGCTTCTCCAGCAGCCCCAACGCCACTCACGCCGACACCCACCGGCGGCGGAGCCCTCCCGCCCCGACGGGTCGGGCGGCGGCTTCTGCTGCGCGGTTTGTAACACGCCCGGATCCACCCGTAAGTGATGGTGAACGCGGCGGCCACCCACGGCCGCCCCACCCCACCAAGCACGAAGGGAGATTCGAGATGTCCAAGAAGAGCAAGAAACTCGGCATGCAGATGTTGGAAGAGAAGGCCATGATGGCGGGCGACGCGACCGCCGCTGTTGTGGACGGCAACCTGGAGATTGGCGAGCTTACCGCCGGCCAGGACCAGCACGTGCAGGTCTACAAGCTCTCCAACGGCGGGATCCGGGTTCAGGGCCTCTACGGCACCCAGATCTACGGCAACTACAAGGGGGGCGAGGGCCTGTACAACTCGATCACGTTCTACGGGATCAACGCCAACGATGACCTGCTGGTCAATCTCGGGAACGGCTCCGACACGCTGAACGTCCTGAACTACAACGGCGGCATCACGGTCGACGACGCCGTGATCAACGTCGGCGGGACCGACAGCAGCATCAAGGACCACGACCGGGTAAGTATTTCGGGCCTCACCACCCGAGATGAGCTGCACATCGACACCGGCATCCACAACGACCAGGTGACCGTCTCGGGCTCGACGATTGGCAACGGCAGCTGGGAGGACCTGGAGATCCGCACGGGCTCTGGCGCCGACTATGTGAGCGTCACGACCACCACGGTCGCCGATGACCTCTATGTCAGGACTTACGACAGCGTCGCCGAGAACGACGACGACGAGCTCAACGTCGACAGCGTCACCGCCGACGACATCCGCGCCTACATGGGCAACGGCGACGACGAGGCCCGGGTCCAGTGGAGCACTGTGCAGGACGACATCTACCTCGACATGGGCTACCACCGGGATGAGTCGAGCGACCCGGCCGCCTACGACGACGACTACGCCTACCTTGGCTTCAATGATGTCGACGACATCACTATCAAGGGACGCGACGGCAATGACGAGGTCCGCTTCGCCTACAATGAGGCCGACGACGTGAACTTCGACGGCGGCGATGGCTTCGACGAGTTCTTCCGCTGGATCGCCAGCAACGGTCAGGACTCGAACGACGTTGACGACTACGACCTCGATAGCGCGTTCGACCGCGTCTACGGCTACGTCTGATAGTCGGGGGCTTGTTGACGAGCACGCAGCCGCGGGCTGGCCTCCGGGTCGGCCCGCGGCTTTTTCCGTGGGCAAACCCGCCTTGCGTTGCGTCGGCCCGCTCTGCTACGGTCCCGCCGCGTCCCCCGGGCCCGCCAGTGCGCCGCCGACGGGGAAGTAACGACACGACTGCTAGCACCAAGCCGCCATGACCGCCACGCGGAACACCCTACTCGTGCTGTCCCTCGCCCTCGCCGCCGGCTGCCAGTCGGGGCCGCTCGGGGGGCTGGCGTGGAACCCCTTCTCCACCCCGGAGCGGACGTCCTACCAGACGCCGGCCATGCGGATCGAGGAGGCGTTGGCCGCCGGCGAGCAGGCCGACGGGACCGACAGCGCCGCCCAGCAGGCGATCGCCGTCGAGCTGGCGCGGAAGGTGCAGTCCGAGCCCGACCCGCTGGTCCGCGACGCGATCATGCGTTCGGTCGCCCGGTTCCAGATCCCGCTGGCCGGCCAGGTGCTGACCGCCGGCCTGCAGGACACCGACCCGCTGGTCCGCCGCCGCTGCTGCCAGCTGCTCGGCGAGCGGGGCGACGCCGCCGGCGCCTCGGCCCTCGCCCAGGCGCTGCGCGCCGACACCGACCAGGACGTGCGGATCGAGGCCGCCCGCGCGCTCGGTGGGATCCGCTCGCCAGAGACCAACGCCGCGTTGGTGGCCGCCCTCGAGTCCGACGACCCCGCCATGCAGTACGCCGGCGTGCAGGCGCTGAGCCGCTCGTCGGGCCGCGACTTCGGTGGCGACGTGCGGGCCTGCCTGGCCTACGCCAAGGGCGAGGCCCCCGCCGCCGGCCAGCCCGAGCCGCCCGCCGTGGCCTCGCGCTTCGGCAGACTCCTGCCCTTCTAGCTGGCCGACCCAGCTTGCGTGACTGCGTCCTCCGAGCGCCCAGATTCGCTATCCTGCGCCGTGGATTGCGGGTTCTGAGATTGCACGCATTGTCTTTAAGCGCCGCCGCGCCCATCCCGATACCAGAAGGCATCGGCGTCCTTGGCGGGACTCTTGCGCCGACGGGCCGCGCGGCGTGCGTGCTAGCACGCCCGCGGGGTGGGAAGCTTGCAACTTCGGCTCACACTGGCGGGTTTGATGGCGCGTATCTTTATGCCGGCTGCGTTCTCGACTCTCGCGTCTGTCCCGCGAGCAATCGGCTCGCTAGCAGCGGCCAACTGCCGCGCGGCGCTGTGCTGCGCCGCGCTGACCGCTCCCTGCGGCGCCGCCCTGGCGGCCCAGCCCGTTGAGGTCTACGACAGCGGCTGGGCGGTGGCCTCGCCGCTTGGCCCCAGCCGCGTGAAGGCGGACCGCGTGGTCGGCGAGCGGGTGCTCGAGAAGCTCCGCCTGCCCAGCAAGCCCGACGCCCCGACGGACGACCTGCGGTGGCGGCCCGTCCGCACCGCGCAGCGCCCCGGCGCTGCGCCCAGCCACGACGGCGCCCCGCCACCCCTGCCGCTCAACGGGCAAGAGGTGGCCGGCGCCGCGACGGCCGAGCCCAGTGAACCGCTGCCGCTAGCGGCGCCCGACGGCCCGCAGCTCAACAGCGCGTTCCGCGTGCCCCACATCCCGGACACCCAGGCGGCGCCGGAGAGCCAGTCGCTCCCCGAGCAACCCGCGCAGCTCCCCAGCAGCGACCGCCCGGCGCCGTTCGCGGCCGAATCGGCCCGCCCGCTGAACGACGACGCCCCCACCAGCCAACCCGCGGCCGAGGAACCGGCAGACGAGCCGAAGCCCGCGCCCAGCGTGTCGGAACCGGCCCGCGAACCGGCCAAGCTGACGCCCCCCAAAGAGCAGAACAAGCCCGAGCAACCAGCCAAGCCCGAGGCCAAAGACGAAGAAGCGCCGGCCCGCACTGAGCCGGCGCCCGTCGACAAGCCCAAGCAGGCGCCGCCCAAGGCCGCCGCCGAACAGGCACCCGCGACCGAGACGGACGCCGATGACGAGGCCACCGAGACCGAGGAGGCGCGCCAGCAGCGGGCGGGTTCATCCAGCCGCCGCCCGAGCCCGGACTTCACCACGCCAAAAGAGGTCGAGAAGCCGCAGCGCGAGCTCAAACCGCTCAGCCGCAACCAGATGAGCCTGCGGCGGCGGCTCCGGTCGGTGCTCTCGTACTACTACCGGCGGCCGCTCAACAGCGTCGACCACGACTCGTGGGAAGTGATGCACAGCATGCTGTCCTACGGGCTGTACAGCCGCGTGCAGGACGGCGGGCGCCGCGGCAAGCCGGTCACGGCGGTCGGCTACCTCTGCTTCAACAAGCCGTGCAACCGGTACCAGATGCTGTACCTCACGCCCGAGGGCAACCTCGACGTGCGGGTGGGGGTCGGCATGCAGGGCCACAAGGGCCAGCTGCTGGCGATGCTCGCCCAGTGCAACGTGAGCCCGGACTACCCGATGAGGGTCGAGGGCCAGGACTTCACCGTGCGTGACCTGGTGGCCGCCGAGCAGCTCACCTGCTACGCGCGGTCGGAGCTGACCTTCAAGCTGATCGGCCTGATGCACTACCTGCCGTCGGACTCCACGTGGGTGAACGACCAGGGCGAGCACTGGGACTTCCCGAAGCTGATCGCCGACGAGCGGACCCAGAAGATCCGCGGCGCGGCGTGTGGCGGCACCCACCGGCTGTCGGGCCTGGCGCTGGCGGCCAAGAAACGCGTCGCGCGGGGCGAGCCGCTCGACGGCGAGTGGGCCGAGGCCGCCAAGTTTGTCGAGGAGTACCAGCAGTACGCGTTCCGGCTGCAGAACCGGGACGGCAGCCTCAGCACCGAGTGGTTCCGCGGCCCCGGCGACGAGGACGACGTCGACCGCCGCATCCGCACCACCGGGCACATCCTGGAGTGGCTGATCTACTCGCTGCCGGAGGAGGACCTGGACGACCGCCGGGTGTTCGCGGCCGTGAACTACCTCACCAACCTGATCACGTCCAACACCGACAACGGCTGGGAGATCGGCCCGCTGGCCCACGCGTTGCACGCCCTGGCGCTGTACGACGAGAAGGTGTTCCTGCCGTACGACAACCCGGACGCCGCCCAGGTGGCCGGGCGGACGAACCGGCCGGTCAAGCTGAACTACAAGGAGCTGCAGAGCGGCATCAGCGAGAACTACTACTACATCCAGGCCCGGCACGAGGAACGCGAGGAGCGGCGGGGCCTGGGCGGGCTGTTCGGCTTCGGCAGCTCGTCGCGGCGGTCTCGCTAGGCTGGCGAGCCGTTCCGGATTGAACTGCTTGGCGGGCTCCAGTAGATTAGGGCGGTCTGGCGATTCGCGCGCGGCGCGTCCGCCCCTCTCAGCTCTCTCGACGCGGGCGCCCGTCCGTGTTCTTTGTGCATGGCCGTAGCGCGTAAGTTCAGCGACCAGCTCGATGCGTTCTGCCAGATGGCGGCGCGCATGGCGGACCTGCACAACGCCGAGGCGATCCTGTTCCTCACCGAGCGCCCCACCGAGTGGGACAAGCTGCAGGCCGCCGTGGGGGACCACGCGCTGATCGTCGCGGCCGACTCCGAGGACGTGCTGGCCGGGTCCGAGGACGCCCAGTTCGACACGGTCGTGCTGTCGGTGCCCGACCTGCCGGTCTACGAGCAGCTCACCGAGGCGCTGCTCGAGGCCGTGGCCGACGAGCACCTGGCGCCCGGCGCGCCGGTGGTGGCGGTCTACAGCGGCTTCGAGGCCGACACCATCGACTCGCTGAGCCTGATCCGCCTGGGAGAGCACCTCGGCCGGCTCACCATCCGCGACCTCAAGCAGCTGGGCGCGAAGGTCCCCACCGAGACCCTCAAGACCGTGGTCGACCTGGCGGTCGCGATCGGCCGCGAGGGCCGCGAGGGCAAGCCGGTGGGGTCGCTGTTCATCGTCGGCGACCACCGCAAGACGCTCGGCTTCTGCAAGCCGATGGGCTTCGACCCGGTGCGCGGCTACCCCGTTTCCGAACGCATGCTGAGCGACGCCAAGGTCCGCGAGGGCGTGAAGGAGATCGCCCAGATGGACGGCGCGTTCGTCGTGTCCGCCAAGGGCACGGTGGTCGCGGCCTGCCAGCACGTGTCGGCGCCGCCCGCCGAGCTGAGCATCAGCAAGGGCCTGGGCGCGCGGCACTGGGCGGCGGCCGAGATCACCAAGTCCACCACCGCGGTCGCGGTGGCGGTCAGCGAGTCCAACGGCACCGTCCGCGTGTTCCACAACGGCGAGGTCGTGCTCCGCATCGAGCCGTTCCGCCGGGCGATGAAGTGGAAGGACTTTGAGAACGAGCCCCCGCCCGCCGCGGCCGGGCCCGACCGCGAGCCGACTCGCGACGGCGCCCCGGCGTCCGAGAACTCCGACTAGCACGCCGGGCCCTCCGCCGGGGAACCCTCCCGTGAAAGCAGCGCTCTACCACGAGTTCGGCGGGCCGATCGCCATCGAGCAGGTCCCCGACCCCACGCCCACGCCCGACGGCGCGGTGATCCGCGTCCAGGCGACCGGCGTCTGCCGCAGCGACTGGCACGGCTGGCAGGGGCACGACCCCGACATCGACCGCCTGCCCCACGTGCCCGGTCACGAGCTGGCCGGCGAGGTCGTCGCGGTCGGGTCGGAGGTCCGCGGCGACTGGGTCGGGCGACGCGTCACGCTCCCCTTCGTGGCGGGCTGCGGGCGGTGCGGCGACTGCCGCCAGGGAGATCAGCAGGTCTGCGAGAACCAGTTCCAGCCCGGCTTCACCGGCTGGGGCTCGTTCGCGGAGCTGGTCGCGGTCCGCTACGCCGACGCCAACCTGGTCGCGCTGCCCGACTCGATCGACGCCCCCACCGCGGCGAGCCTCGGCTGCCGCCTGGCCACCGCGTACCGTGCCGTGGCGACGCAGGGGCGGCTGGCGGCCGGTCAGTGGCTGGCCGTGCACGGCTGCGGCGGCGTGGGCCTATCGGCGGTGATGCTGGGCCGGGCGTTGGGCGCGGCGGTCGTGGCGATCGACATCCGCGACGAGCCGCTGCAATTGGCCAAGCAGCTCGGCGCCGACGCGACACTCAACGCCACCGGCGTGGACGATGTGGCCGCCGCGGTGCACGAGCTGACCGGCGGCGGCGCCGACGTGTCGGTCGACGCGTTGGGCGCCCGCGTGACGTTCCGCAACTCGGTCCTCTCGCTCCGCCGACGCGGCCGCCACGTGCAGGTGGGCCTGTTGGCAGGCGCCGACGCCGACCCGCCGGCGCCGATGGGACGCGTCATCGGCTGGGAGCTGGAGCTGCTCGGCAGCCACGGACTGCAGGCGCACGCCTACCCCGCGCTGCTGCAGATGATCGAGCGTGGGCAGCTCAGCCCGCAGCAGCTCATCGAGCGGACGATCCCGCTCCAGGAGGCGGGCGCCGCCTTGGCGGCGTTGGACCGGCCGGTCGGCTGCGGCGTGACCGTGATCACGCCGTAATCCACCCGCCCGCCGCTGAATTTCTTTGCTCCGCGCCCCTCGTGCGGCTACACTCGTGGCTGCGGCTAACCCCATACCCGATCAATTCCGTGGAGCGACCCCATGACCGTCAACGCGCAGCGGGCGTTTGGCCGGTTCGGCGTGGCCGTGCTGTGCGGACTGGGGGCAGCCCTCTTTATGGCGTTGACGCTGCTCTACCCGCCCTGGCTGAAAGTCGAATGCGACCGCTACATGGTGCTGTACTTCTCGGAGCAGCGGGAGATCCACACCAAGGCGTTCGCCGGATTCGACAACCTGTTCTCGGGGCGGAAACGCGAGAGGACCTGGACCCCGCCCAACCCGCCGGCGGGCACGCCGTTCACTTCGGTCGAGTACAACGTCTGGTGGACGCTGCTGGTCGCCGAGTGGACGGCGATCGTGGTGGCGGCCGCGCTGGCCTACAAGCAGGTCACCCAGAGCGTCGAGGCCGCGGCCCCGGCGGAGGCCAGCGGCGGCCTGGTCGCCGGCGTGGCTGAACGCCCGGCCGCCCGCGCTAAGTAGCCCCGCTCGCATGGCTTCCGGCCCATTGTTGCGGGTGGAGGCAGGCGCCCTCGTTCGCCAAATCCGCGGCATTTGTGAAGATTCTGTTTAAAATCGGGGAAGCTGGCTCGCATTACCTCTAGACGGGTAATTGCACCCGCTCCACCGGCACGGCCCCAGGTCTTATCTCGGGGCCGGCGTGCATTCGCACCAACTCCAGCGGCGACCCGTAGTGGCGCCGCCGTGCGGCGGCCGGCGGAACACCGCTGAGGCTACAACTTCGGAACAGGCAGGCGAGATGGCGAGATATCGTGACAGGAAGCGGTCCGCGCGCAAGGCGAAGCGGGCCAAGCCCTCGCGGCTGCGTTTCGAGACGCTCGAAGACCGCCGCCTGCTGGCGGTAGTGATCAACGAGATCCACTACAACTCCGACGAGAACACCAGCTTCGAAGAGTTCATCGAGCTGCACAACACGGCCGCCACGCCGGTCGACCTGTCGGGCTGGGAATTCACCGACGGCATCGACTACACCTTCGAGCCGGGCGCCCAGATTCCGGCGGGCGGGTACGTGGTGGTGGCCCAGGACCCGGCGACCCTGCTCGCCGAGTTCGGCGTGGTGGCGATCGGGCAGTACGAGGGCGGCCTGAGCAACGGCGGCGAACGGATCGCCATCTCTGACGCGGGCGGACAGTTGATCGACGAGGTCGAGTACACGACCTCGTTCCCCTGGCCCGTGGCCGCCGACGGCGAGGGGCCGTCGATGGAGCTGATCAACCCCGCGCTCGACAACAACCTCGGCAGCAACTGGCGCCCGACCTACGCCGACCCGCTGTTCGCCGTCGAGGACGACGACCCGCCCACCGACCCGGGCGGCGCGGGAGGCCTGGTGCACCGCTGGAGCTTCTCCGGCAACCTGGAGGACAGCGTCGGCGGCGCCGACGGCGTGCTGGTCGACCCGACCGGGCTGTCGAGCTACTTCGATGGACAGCTGAACGTCAGCAGCAACTCCGGGCAGAACTCCAACCAGACCCCCTTCGGCTCGGGCGCGTACGTCGACTTGCCGAACGGCATCGTCTCTTCGCTGGGCGAGAACGCCACGTTCGAGTGGTGGGGCACGGTCACGCGGAACCGGACCTGGGCGGAGATCTGGTCGTTCGGCACCAGCGGTGGCGGGGAGGACCAGGCCACCGGCGCCAACAACCAGGGCTACGTCACATTGATCCCCGAGTCCGGCTCGGGCGACCTGCGGCTCACCCACCGCAATGGCGGCACGTCGTCCGAGAGCGTGGTGGACTGGAACCAGGCGGCCAGCACCAACCGCGAGTACCACTTCACGGTGGTGTGGGACGGCGCGTCGGGCGTGCAGACGCTGTACGTGGACGGCGCCGCGATCGGATCGAGCGCCACGATCATCGACCTGGACGACCTGAACGACAACAACAACTGGCTCGGCCGTTCGCAGTGGCCCGACCCGCTGTTCGACGGCTATCACAACGAGTTCCGCATCTACAACCAGGCCCTGACCAGCGGCCAGGTCGCGGCGAGTTACGCCGCCGGGCCGGACGCGGTGTTCGCCGGTCCGAACATCGAGTCGTTCGAGGCCAGCAGCGACGCCATCCTGGCCGGCGAGCCGCTGCGGCTCCGCTGGGACGTCACGGATGCGACCACGCTCTCCATCAGCCCCGACGTGGGCGATGTCACCGGCCAGACCAGCGTGTGGGTCACGCCGACCGAGACCACCACGTACACGCTCACCGCGGTCAACGGCGACGGCGCCACCACGCGCAGCCTGCAGGTCGTGGTCGAGGCCCGCCGCGCCACGCCCGGCGCCGCCAACGCGAACCTCGCCGCCAACGCCGCGCCGGCCATCGCGTCGGTCGACCACGCGGGCGGCGACGCTTCCACGTCGGCAGGCGTGGTGACCGCCGAGGTGAGCGACCCCGACGGCGTGGCGTCGGTCGAGCTGCAGTACCAGATCGTGCTGCCCGGCCAGTACATCCCCGCCCGGCTGCCCGTGCCGCACAACGACCTGCTGGCCGACCCGGAGCAGCAGCTCAAGGCCAACCCCGACTACCTGGACGAGGCCAACTGGGCCACGGTCACCATGGTCGACGACGGCACAGGCGCCGACCAGACGGCCGGCGACGGCGTGTACTCCGCGTCGATCCCGGCCCAGGCGCACCGCACGCTGGTGCGGTACCGGGTGGCGGTGGAGGACACGCTCGGCGCCGCCGCGGTCGCGCCCTACGCGGACGACCCGTCGCTCAACTTCGCGTACTTCGTCTACGACGGCCTGCCCGAGTACCTCAACAACTCGGGCCAGGTGGTCGCCGACGCCGAGGCGTTGGCCTCGCTGCCGGTGTACCACCTGCTGACCCGCGCCGAGGACATGCAGGAGGCGATCGCCTACGACCCGGCCGACCAGATCCCGCAGGGCACCGAGGCCCGCTCGGCGTACAACTGGGGCGGCACGATCGTCTACAACGGCGAGGTCTACGACAACATCCAGTACCGCCCCCGCGGCGCCAACGGCCGCTACTACGGCGAGGGCAAGCGGAGCATGCGGTTCCGCTTCAACGACGGCGCCTGGTTCGAGCCCCTCGACCAGGACGGCGAGCCCTACCCCGAGCAGTGGAAGACCCTCACCACCGGCAAGGGCTTCGACAACCACCAGACGCTGACGTACGCCCTCAACGAGGCGATCACGATGCAGCTGTCGAACATGATGGGGCTGCCGGCGCTCGACACGCACTGGTTCCAGTTCCGCGTGATCGACGACGCCGCCGAGGCGCCCAACCAGTGGGACGGCGACTTCTGGGGCGTCAATTTCGCGCTGGAGGACTACGACAAGCGGTTCCTCGACGCCCACGGCCTGGAGGAGGGCAACCTCTACAAGCTCAACAACCAGACCCAGGACGCGTTGCGGCAGCTGGACTACCAGGCGCCCTACGCCGTGTCGGACGGGTCGGACCACGACTACGTCGAGTACGTGATGGGCCGCGCCAGCGACGACCTGGAGCACCGCGTCAACCTCGAGCAGTACTTCGTCTACCACGCCATCGCCGAGGCGGTCCGCCACTACGACTACTGGCCCACCGCCAACAAGAACGCCGCCTACTACTTCGAGCCCGACTACGCCGCCGAGAACGACAACCTCGGCAAGCTGTGGCTGCTGCTCTGGGACACCGACGCCAGCTGGGGCCCCAGCTGGAACGAGGGCGAGGACATCGTCTACGAGGCGTTGTTCGACAACTTCGACTCCGCCTACGCCGACAGCCTGCTCAAGCCCGGCTACTACAACACCCTCCGCGAGCTGCGTGACCTGATCTGGCAGCCCGACCAGATCGAGGGCATGATCCGCGAGCTGGCGGCGACCATCCAGCCGCTGGAGGCCGCCGACCGCGCCCGCTGGCAGGGCGCGCCCGACGACGCCGGCAACTACGACGGCCTCACCGGCCCCGGCGCCGTGTCGATCGAGGCGCTCATCGGCAACATGCTCGACTTCGCGTTTGTCGGCGGCAACTGGCCGCACGGCGGCAGTGGCACCGGCTTTGTCGGCCCCGGCGGCCGCGCCGCCTACCTGGACAACGTGCTGGCGGCCTCCGGCGAGGAGGCCCTGGTCCCCTTCACGCCCTCGCTCTCCTACGTGGGCGACCCCGGCATGGCGGCCAACGAGCTGACCTTCCAGACCACCGCGTTCAACGACCCGCAGGGCGCCGGCACTTTCGGCGCGGTGCAGTGGCGGGTGTCGCAGGTGACGCCCGTCTCGGCCGGCGCGGACCCGTCGACCGCGTTCCTGGACGAGTGGACCTCCAGCTGGGACTCCGGCGCGCTGACGGAGTTCAACGCCACGACGGACGTCCCCGCCTCGGCCGTCACGCCGGGCGAGACCTACCGCGCCCGCGTCCGCATGCAGGACGACACCGGCCGCTGGAGCCACTGGTCGGACCCGGTCGAGTTTGTGGCCGCCGCCCCGACCGACCCGCCGTCGCTCGCCATCACCGAGCTGCACTACCACCCGCTCAACCCGTCGCTCGTCGACGAGGACGATCAAGAATTCCTCGAGATCCTCAACACGGGCGACGTGACGGTCGACCTGTCGGGGATGCAGATCGCGGACTTCGCCTCGACGCCCTACGTGTTCGCCGATGGGCTGACCCTCGCGCCCGGCGAGTACATCGTCGTGGCCCGCAACACGGAGGTGTTCCAGCAGGTGTACGGTGAGGAGATCTACCTGGCGCCGACCGGGTACGCCGACTCGAATCTCAGCAACGGCGGCGAGACCGTCAGCCTGCTCGGACCGACCGGGCAGGTCATCCACAGCGTCACGTACACGGACGACCCGCCCTGGCCCACCACGCCCGACGGCGACGGCCCCTCGCTCGAGATCATCGACCCGCTGGGCGACCCCAACGACCCGGCCAACTGGCGGGCGAGCCTGTACGTGATGGGCTCGCCCGGCTCGGCCGGCCTCGCCATCCCCGGCGACTACGACGCCAGCGGCGTGGTCGATCAGGCCGACTACCAGGCCTGGCGGAGCGCGTACGGCACGGGCGTGGAAGCCCCCGGCTACGGCGCCGACGGCAACCGCGACGGCGTAGTGGACGCCGCCGACTACAGCGTCTGGCGCGACCACCTGGGCGACAACACCACGCTCTACGGCAGCCTGGCGCCGGCCCCTGCCCCCGCAGCGCCTGCGCCGGAAGCGACGCAGGCGGCGCCAACAGTCGCCGCCACTGAGTCGACGGACGCCGACGAAGGTATCGACCCGCTGCAGGCCGCCTTCGCGCTGCTCACTCCCCCCGATAGCAGCGACGACCAGCCCGAGCCACTCGCCGACGCGGCCGCAGCGGCAGCGGTGGACGATGGGCTGCTGTTGCTGTACGAAGGCCCCGCGGCTGCGGCCTCCGAGGAGGAGGAAGTCTCCGTCGCGACCGCTGACGGATCGTCCGGCGAGGAGCCGTCCGAGTCCGCCTCGGCCTCGGTGCAACGGACCGTCGCCAGCGACCGCGTCTAGGGTGCGCTCCGCAGGCTCTGCAGCACGCTGCTGGGGAGCGCAGCGGCGACTTCGGGCGGTATCGCCGCGGCCAGCGGGCCGCCCGCCCGAACAGGCTGGAACGTGAAGGCTGACGCGCCGTTATGGGTCCAGACGCCAAGCGGCCCGACGTCGCTGTTGTAGGACCACAGCCGGTTCTGCGCGTCCCAGAACAGGAACCACCGCTGCGCGTCGCTGAAGCCGCCGCCGGCAGCGTACTCGGCGCCCGTGGCGGAATCGGCGATCGTGAAGTCCACGAGGCTCGACGAGCTGCGCTCGGCGGTGACCGTCCATGCGCCGTCCACCGATGTCAGCGAGCCAAGCTGCGTCAGCGGTCCGCCCTGCTGGGTAGCGGGCGCCTGCGGTGGGGCGTTCGACCAACAACCAACCGCCAAGAGCGCAGCGAGCGGCAGGCCGCCGTGGCCCCACGAGCGCGTGCTCATGCGTCGTCCGTCAGCCGGCTGCCCAGGCCCTTCAGCCGGAACGAGGTCACGCACAGCGACACGCCGAAGATCATCGCGAACACGCCCAGCACCTGGATCATCGTCTTGCCGGCGACCAACGGGGCGGCGATCACCAGCAGGCCGAAGATGATCGACAGCACGCCGGCTAGGATCATCCAGCCCTCGCCCTCGATCTCCTTGCGCTGCTTGATCGCTACGTAGATCTCCAGCACGCCGCCGATGAGCAGCTGAAGGCCGATGATCGTCGCCAGGATCAACACCGCGACCACGCCGAACAACGCCGGGTGGGCGACAATGATCAGGCCGGCCACCAGGCTCAACACGCCCCGCAGCAGCGTCCAGCCGCGGGACTCGGTCCAGCCCATCACACCCGCGATCAGCGCCAGCACGCCGTCGGCCAGCAGGAACACGCCCAGCACCCAACTGTAGGCGGTCAGCGTTAGGCCCGGCGTGAACAGCGCGTAGCCGCCCAGCACGATCAGCAGCACGCCCCGCAGCAGCACCAGCCACCACACGCTTGAGATGGCGGTCAGCACCTCGCGTTTCGAGATCGGGCCTCCAGTGGGGCCACCGGCTGGATCTGCGGGGGTGGTTGCGTCGGTGGACATCGTGTTAACCGAGCCTTTCAAGTGATGGGGACGGGCGCCGATTACCGAGCGTCCAGAGCGGGCTCGGATCGGTCTGGCGCGTATGCTATCACAGCCGCGTCGGCCGCGGTAGCACGAACGCCGACCAGGCAATGGCTCCCACGAAACGATTCGACTCTCGCCGTCCACAAGAAAACTTGGTCGTTCTGTCACAACCCCTCCGGGAAGGTGTCTAAGTGAGTGGGGCGATCTGCAATCGCCTAGAATGACCAGCCCGGACACCCAGGAGGACGATCATGCCGAATCCTTTTGCTGAGGCCTCGGACGATGACGCGGACGATGTCGAGCTGGTCCGCTTGGCCAGCAGCGGCGACCGCGACGCCCTCGAAAGGCTGGTGCTGCGGCATCAGGCCTGGGTCTACAACATCGCCGTCCGCATGGTGTTCTACCCGCAGGACGCCGAGGAGGTGACACAGGAAGTGCTGATCAAGGTCGTCACCCGGCTCAGCACGTTCCGCAGCGACAGCAAGTTCCGCACGTGGCTCTACCGCATCACAGCGAACCACGTGCTCAACATGAAACGCCGCGGCGCCGAGAAGACGCCGACCACGTTCTCCGAGTACGCGGACGCCATCAACGGCGTCCCCGACCTCGACCTGCCCGATCCCCAGAGTGTGCCGGTGGACGTGCCGCTCCTGGTCGAAGAAACCAAGGTCGCCTGCACCACGGGGATGCTGCTCTGCCTGGACCGGCGGCAGCGGCTGATCTTCACGCTCGGCGAAGTCATCGGCGCCACCGACGCCGTTGGCGGCGAAGTCATGGAGATGACGCCCGCCAATTTCCGTCAGTGCCTGGCCCGGGCGCGCCGGGACCTCTACCAGTTCATGAACCACCAGTGCGGGCTGGTGAACGCAAGCAACCCCTGCCGCTGCCCCAAGAAGACGCGGGGCTTCATCGAGGCGGGCCACGTCGACCCTCACCACCTGCTGTTCGCCGCGCCGCTCGTGCGGCGTGTCCGGGACGCCGCGGCGGGGACCGCCCGCGAGATCGACGGAGTCGCCGATCGGTCGTTCGCCGCCATCTACCGCGACCACCCGTTCCTCGAGCCCACGCAGCAGGCCGGCTGGCTCCGGCGGGTTCTCGATCTGCCGGAGGTTCGCGCGACACTCGACTTAGACTGATTTCTTTGCGCGGCGTCTGTCACAGTCGGCGCCGGGGCGTGTCTATGCCATTGAGAGATGAATACTCCTTGGCACTAAGGACACGAACCATGTCGCAGCTGAGCGGCCGGGTAGCCCTCGTTACCGGCGCATCGAAGGGGATCGGGGCAGCAATCGCGAAACGCCTGGCGTCGGACGGGGCGGCGGTCGCCGTCAACTTCCGAGCGGATCGAACGGGCGCGGAAGCCGTGGTGAAAGAAATCGTCGAGGCCGACGGGCGCGCCGTGGCGATCCAAGGCGACGTTTCCAGGTCGGACGATGTCGAGCGGCTTATGAAGGAGGTCGCGGATTCCTTCGGCCCGCTCGACACCGTGGTGAACAACGCGGGCGTCTACCGACCGATGAGGATCGAAGAGTTCACCGAGGACGAGTTCCACCGCGAGTTCAACACCAACGTGCTCGGCCCACTGGCGGTGATCCGAGCGTCGCTGGACTACTTCGGCGCCGCCGGCGGCAGCATCATCAACATCGGCTCGGGCGCGTCGCAGATGTGCCCGCCCGGCTACGCGATCTACGCGGGTAGCAAGAGCGCCCTCGACGCCGCGACCAGGGTGCTCGCCAAAGAGCTGGCCCCCCGCGGGATCCGGGTCAACTCGGTGAACCCGGGCGCTACGCTGAGCGAGGGGACCAAGTCGGCGGGGTTGTACGGCGCCGGCAGCGAGTTCGAACAGCAGCTGGTCGCCTTAACCCCGCTCGGCCGCATCGGGACGCCGCTGGATATCGCCAAGGTGGTCGCCTTCCTGGCGTCCGACGACTCCGGCTGGGTCACGGGCGAGGTGATCCTGGCGTCGGGCGGCCTGCGGTAGTCGGCGACTCTAACGGAAACTCCAACACCTCAAGGGAGCGATCATGCCCGCTTACATCGTGTTCATTCGTGAGAAGACGCTAGACCAGTCGGAGCTGGAAACGTACTGGCGGAAGGCGCCCGCCGCGATGGAGGGCCAGCCGATCAAGCCGCTGGCCGCGTACGGCCGCCACGTGACGCTCGAGGGGCCGGACGTCGAGGGCGTTGTCGTCGCCGAGTTTCCTAGCCTGGAGGAGGCACGCGACTGGTACGACAGCCCCGCTTACCAGGAGGCGGCTCGGCACCGCTTCCGCGGCGCTGTGTACCGCGGCCTGATCGTGGAGGGGGTG
Organism: Posidoniimonas corsicana; assembly: GCF_007859765.1. Lineage (NCBI taxonomy): Bacteria > Pseudomonadati > Planctomycetota > Planctomycetia > Pirellulales > Lacipirellulaceae > Posidoniimonas > Posidoniimonas corsicana. Next base: position 368,041 of record NZ_SIHJ01000005.1, on the reverse strand, counting down.
TGACTTGTCATGCCTTGATTGACTGATAGCACAAGGTCGGTCCGCACGGACCAGCTAAGCCTGAGGTGGAAACCGCTTGCGCGCCGCCTACTGCCCGGCCGTGGGCCGGATCCAGAGCGCGGCCCCACCGGCGACGGGGAGTTCGACGTCAATCGTGGAGCCGGCGGTAACCTGCTGCCGACGCAGACCGACGTGTGTCCTGGTGGGGGCGTCGGGGTCGTCGTAGTAGAGCGTGGCGTCGAACTTCGCCCCTGGCGGCAGGAAGTCCAGCGGCAGCGAAGCGTTGCGGGGCTGGTTGGCGTTGATCATACCGACGAACCACTGCTTGCCGCTCCGCCGGGCGATGGTGGCGTAGGCGCCGATCTCCCCCTCCAGGACACGGGTCTCGTCCCAGACGGTCGGGACCTCACGGAAGAACTCAACCTCAGGCTCTCCACGGTAGTGGCCCGGCGAGTCGTACCAGAAGATCCACTGCAGCGGGCTGAACGAAACCACGGCCATCGCCAGCTCGTGTGCGTGCGTCGTCTTGATGCGGTTGTTGTAGTAGCAGACCGTGTAGTCGCCGACGCCGCACAGGTAGCGGGTGAAGGGCAGCGTGCAGTTGTGCTCCGCGGTCGGCATCCGCTCGTTGCCCCGGATGCCCTCGACGGTCATCAGGTTCGGGTAAGTACGGGTGATCCCGTTCGCGCGGAAGCCGTCGTGCACGTTGATCATCAGCCTGTGCTCCGCCGCCTGCGCGAACGACTCGGTCAACCACCGGGTCTCCGCCTGCGGCCCCACGGGGACGAACCCGTACTTGATCCCCTTGAGCCCCCAATCCTGGTACAGCGGGAGGATGTCGTCTAATTGTCGCTTCAACGCAACCTGGTTAACGTACACCAGCACTCCCACGCCGCGGTCGGCGCCGTACTGGACGACCTCGCGAAGGTCGAGCTCGCTGGCGCGGTCGGGCGCGACCCTGGTCGCGTCCGAGCTGCGGGCCCGCTCTGGCCCGTACCAGCCCGCGTCGAAGTGCACGTAGTCCAGGCCGGCGGTCTTGGCGAAGTCGATCACCTGCTTTCCGCTGTCCGAGGTGAGGCCCGCCCGCATCACCTTGCCCGGTTTGATCCACGACGTGTCCGACAGCCGGCTGGGGGGGCTGAGGTTGAGCAGCAGGTAGTTGTTCTCGAGGAGTTCGCCCGGCGTCTTGCCCACCAGGAGCACCCGCCAGGGCGTCGCCTGACCGGGCCGCATCGTGACCGAAGGGTCGTGCCGCTGGTTCTCGGCCTCGGTGTTGGTGGTCGCGCCGCCGAGGGCGCTGACCAGCGCGCCCTCGACTCCCGCGAGCGGCGACAGCATCATCCGGGCGTAGTCGGTGTTGCCGGCCTCGCAAACCGCCGCGTACCCGCCCCCCGGGAGCGCGACCGTCAGCGGCCGCTCGCAGTACGGCGCGATCGCCGACACCGGCGTCAGCCGGTACGGCCCTTCGGTGCCGTGCTCCTCGTAGGCCTCCGCGCCCGCGGGCAGGCGGAACTCGGTGTGCTCGCCGTCGAACCGGAGCTCGACGCCGTCAGGCTGCTCGACGGGGAAGAGGTAGCGGACCGCGGCGCCCTCGTCGTAGGCGCGGAGCTCCACGTTCAGCCTGGCGCCGGACTCGTGCCGGAGCTCGACCGTCAGCCCCTCGTACGCGTCGGGGATGTCGCGCCGCTCGCCGAACTGGAACTCCCAGGACTCCCGCACCGAGCAGCGGGAGTCTCCCACCCGCGTGAACCCGTCCAGCAGGTTGGGCTGGAACCCCAGCCGCGAAGGGAGCACCAGCGGCCGCCCGTCCGCGGCGACCGAGTAGGCCGGGCGCCCGTCCTTGCCGAGCGAGAACCGGACGCTCACCGACCCGTCCGGCGACGACACCCGAGCCTCGAACGCGTCCGCAGCGGCGCATAACGCCGCGCCGGCGAACACCACGCTGAACACCGACCAAACCCTCGTCATGTTGCTGCTCACCTGTTTGCACGCCCCCAATGAGAATCCGCCTCACTCGCTCCGCTGCCGAGACGGACACGCCAATCCCCGCCAGCGTTTTGAGTGGCCAAGGCTCATTCGGTCACTCCGCGCGAGGACGCTTGAATTACGAAGGAATTCTGACGACTCTCGCGATTTCTTCGCCGCCCGACGCAGACGTCGATTCTCCGACTAGCGTCAGGTAGAACCAGGGTGCGAGTAGTGGCCGGTAGGCTCGCGCACCGGCCGACTATCGGAGCGGCGCGGCGAAAGGCACACCATCCTTGGGCATCCTTGAACGACAAAGTCAAGGCAACACCAATGCATCGCAACAAGCTGATCACCGAGTCTCCCACCGAGTGCACCTCACCCGGCTGCTGCCAGCCAGAGTTGTCTCGCCGCAGCCTACTGGTGGCGGCGGGCGCCTTCGCATCGGGCATCGCCGCAGCGCCCTTGATGGCCGCCAGCAGCAGGGACGGCTACGCTGCGCTCGTGAAGGCAGACCGGTCGCTGCGAGGCTACTGGCGATTCGACGGCGACCTTGTCGACGCGTTGGGAGAGGCGCCGGCTCGGGCGGTAGGCGGCCTGTCGTTTGTCGAGGGCGTGGCCGGGGGGCGGGCGGTCAGCCTCGCGCCCAACGAGCCGATCACGGTCGACAACACGGACCACCTGCGGGGCCGCTCCGCCACGGTCGAGCTGTTCTTCAAGCTGGACTCGCCGCCAACCGGGCCAGCGGATCCGGTCCTCATCGCGCAGACCGCCGGTCGGCAGGTCCGCTTCATTGTGGGCGTCAAGAACGACCTGTCGGCGTTGGTCTACCGGAACGTCAAGGACGAGGTGCTCACCACAATCCACCTGCCAACTGCCCAGCCGGTAGCCCAGGGCCGTTGGCATCACCTGGCGATCACCGGATACGACCTCGACCTGCGGGCCTACGTCGATGGCTACGAGTGCAGCCTAGTCGGCGGCGCCTTCGAGTTCACGCGTCAGGGCCCCGCCAAGGCGCCAATGACGTTCGGCGCCACGTCCATCGATGGGTGGGCCTCCGGCGGCATCTGCCTGGACGAGGTCGCGTGCTACGCACGGGGGCTGACCGAGAAGGAGATCCAGCAGCACCTGAGGGCCGCCGGCTGGGGGAAACGCCTGGAACAGACCGGCGCGGCCATCGGCCGCGTCAAAGCGGAACGCGACGCCGCGCGGGCACGCAAACAGGCGGCCGCGCTGAAAGACCCTTCGCTAACCGCCGCTGGCGCGACCCGCGTCTACGGAGGGGAGCACCTGGACGCGATCAGCTTTACGGTCGGCGGGATCGGCGCGGGCGGCATCCAGTTCAACGGCAAGGGCGAGCCCGCCGTCTGGCAGATTGCCTGCAACCATGAGGAACACCGGGTCGGCGACAGCTTCCTGGCTGTGCGGGCCCAGCCCGCCGGCGGCAGACCAGTTGTGCGGGCCTTGCAGACCGAGCCGGTTGGCCCGTTCCAGGCGATGGCGTCCTTGGAGTTCGAAGGGGAGTACCCATTCGCCAGGTATCGGTTCTCGGACCCCGCGCTACCGGTCGAGGTGCAGTCGGAGGTCTTCAACCCGTTCATCCCGATGGACCTGAAGAACTCGGCCATCCCCTGCGTCATCTACACGGTTACCGCAAGAAACCTGTCGGCAGCGCCGGCGCAGGTCGACGTGCTGGCCGCGCAGAAGAATGCACTCGGGTACCACGAAGGGCAGCAGACCGCCAACTACGGCGGCAACCACAACGAGGTCATGAGGAGAGAGGGGGCTACAGTCCTACACATGACCCGCAGGGACGCCGACAGGTCGGATATGGTGCTCCTGACGCGGGGAGAGGGAGCCACTGGCGCCGCCGCATGGCAGTCTATTGAGCGGTTGCACGACGCCTTCGACGCCCGCGGCGAGTGCGACGGCCCGGTCACGTCCGGCGTTTCGCCGGCCGGCCAGACCGTCAACGGCGTCCTCACGGCCCCGATCGAGCTCGCGCCGGGCGAGAGCAAGTCGGTCACCTTCGTCCTCACCTGGTGCTTCCACTCCGGGATGCACGGGCAGAAGAAGCCGTGGCGCCACCGGGGGCAGAACTACACCAACTGGTGGCGCAACGCCCTGGAGGTCGCCCAGCACCTGCTTGACAACCTGGACGAGCTGACCGCCCGCACCCGCCGCTTCCACGACACGCTCTACGCGTCCAGCCTGCCGGTTTGGTTGCTCGACCGGTTGTCTTCGCAGCTGGCGGTCCTGCGCAGCCAGACCTGCTGGTGGGCCGAGGACGGGTACTTCGGAGCGTGGGAGGGGTGCAACCCGACCGACGGCTGCTGCCCCGGCAACTGCACGCACGTGTGGCACTACGCGCAGGGCCACGCCCGGCTGCTGCCCGAGCTCGGCCGCAAGATGCGCGAGCAGGACTACGCCACACAGAGCCCGGACGGCAAGCTCCCACACCGCCACACGATGAACGGCCCGGCCGCCGATGGGCACTTCGGCACGATCCTGAACACCTACCGAGAGCACCTCTGCTCGGCTGATGACGGCTGGCTCCGCGCGCAATGGCCGCAGGCCAAGCGGGCCCTTGACTGGGGCATCGACCACTGGAACCCGAACCGCGACGGCTACATGCAGGCCACCCAACACAACACGCTCGACGGCGCCTTCAGCGGCTGTTCGTCTTGGATCGGCAGCCTGTACCTTGCCGCTCTTGAGGCCGGGGCGCGGATGGCGGAACGGGTGGGCGATTCGGCCTCGGCGAGCGAGTACCGAAGGATCCGAGCGTCGGGCAAGAGGCTGCAGAACCAGCGGCTGTGGAACGGCGAGTACTACGTCCAGGTGGTCGGTCAGAAACGCCAGCAGGACTACCTCGACGGCTGCCACATTGACCAACTGCTGGGCGAGTGGTGGGCGGACCAGGTCGGCATCGGCAGGAGCTACCCGCAGGACCGCTCCCGCCGCGCGATGGAGGCGCTGCTCAGGCACAACTACCTGGCGGACTTCCACGGCCAGTCGCTCAAGCCACGGCAGTACTGCGAGGTCGACGACGGCGGCATGAAGATGATCACCTGGCCCAACAGCCCGCAGCCAATCCCGGGCATGAAATACGGCGACGAGGTGATGACCGGGTTCGAGTACGGTGCGGCGGCCACGCTGATCCAGAACGGCTTGCTGCGAGAAGGACTGATGGTCGTCAAGACGGTCGCCGACCGCTACGACGGCCGCCTGCGCACCGAGGGCGTGACCCACATGGCGAACGGCCCGTGGGGCTACTCGGGCAACCCCTTCGGCGATGACGAATGCGGCAAGTTCTACGGCCGCTCGCTCAGCGTCTGGTCAGTGCTGCTAGCCCTGCAGGGTTTCGAGTACGACGGCCCCGCAGGACGGATCGGTTTCCGGCCACGCCTGACCCCAGAAAACCACGCCAGCTTCTTCACCGCCGCTGAAGGCTACGGGCTCTTCTCCCAGGTTCAAGAGGCCAACCGCCTTGAGGCCGCCATTGCGTTAAAGGAAGGGCTGCTCAGCCTGACCGTGGTCGTCCTGGGAACTGGGGACAGACGCCCCCGGTCGGCGCTGGCGAAGCTAGACGGCCGGGCCGTCGCCGCAAAGGCCGAGCTGCAGAACGGCGAAGCGATGCTGGCGCTGGAGAAACCGCTCAACCTGGTTGCCGGACAGCAGCTTGAGATCAGCGTCGAGCTCGCCTAACCAAGGAGAGTTAAGCAGCGAAAATGGGTCCAAAGCGGCGGTGGACGCGGCCCACGGCCGCATCCATCCGGTGCGTCGGATGAGCGTCTGGCGCGTAGGTTGTCGCAGCCGCGTCGACCGCGATCCGCCTGTGGGCGCTGCTATGCCAGAGATGTCGTCTCCCGCTACAACCTATTTGATGGGTCAAGTGTACTTGCTAACCGGCAGGCATAGCGTGGCGCGGTAGCCGGTGAGCGATTGCAGCAACCGGCGGAAAGCACTCCCGGTAAACAGCTCGACCGGGTAGCAGTCGTATGCAAACGCAGACCTTGGCTGCAGACCGCTGACCGGAAGCCACTGGTCCACCAGCCGGCGCCAGGCCTGATCCGCGTCGTCGAGCGAGCCGCGGAACTCCGTCATCGCAACCGGCCCGCCGTGTATCGTAAACATGTTGACCGCGTCGTCGGGCTTGAAATCAGCCGGCACGACCACCGCTGCGTCGTAGCGGTAGGAGTCCTGGGCGTTGTCGTCCCAGTAGTCGTTGTGCACGCCAAGCAGCACCGCCTCCGGGCCTAGGAGGCCGCGTTGTCGCGCCCACGGGACCAACCGCTTCCACGCGTCAACGCTCGTCTCGACCGGCCCGACGTGCCGCATCGCCGCTACCCGCTGGTCTGGGACCTGCTCGATCCGCACCGGCAGGGGCGTCGCCTCAAGGCGCTCCGCGCCGCCAGGGCCACTGCCCATGTGCAGGTACGGCGCAACGCCACTGGCGGCGCGGAACTCTTGCGGGTTGTGGCCGTACGCCCGCGTGAAAGCTTTGGTGAATCCGGCGTGGGTGTCGTAGCCCGTGCGGACCGCGACCTCCAAGATCGTCAGCTCCGACCACTTCAGCAGGTAGGCGGCGCGCTGCAGCTGGAGCCGCCTCAGATACGCCTTGGGCGCCTCGCCGAGCACCGCCCGAAACGCCCGCTGGAAGTGCTTGTCGGACAGCCCGGCCCAGTCGGCGAGGGTCGTGACGCTGAGCTCGCCGCACAGCTCGCGTTCGGCGGCGAGGGTCGCATCGAGCACGCGGCGGCGGGTCTCGGCAGGAATCTTCATGCGTGGATCTGTGGATCGTGGCTATACGGCATTCTAACGCATTCAGGCGCGCCCGCCCGAGCGGATCACTTTCGGACAAGCATACGCTGCCGAGGCCGACTATACTCGCTGGACGTTACCCGGGGGGGAGATCCCTGCCTTTCGTCTAGCATCGGTGAGTCTCGCACGACAGGAAGACCCGAGATGTATGGAAGAGAACACGGCCCACGGCAAAGACTGTTCCTGGAACGTTTGGAATCCCGCAACCTGCTCACTGGTTTCGTTGAGAGCTCACTGCCTCTGTTCGACGTCCTCAGCGAGAACGGCCAGTCGTATTCCGTCACGATCGACGGGAACGGCGTGATTTCGGTTGCCGGGGAGTTCATAGACCCGGATCCCGGCATCTCGAACGACCCGGTCGACTTTGAGGTGCACGGCGCACGGTTCTTCGATGAGAACGGCTTTTTCGTGCGGCAGGTGTCCGGCGTCACGTCCGGGGCCGTGGCCACGACGACGTTCCTCGAAGACCCCGAAGCCGACCTTTCCAGTCCCATCGCTACGCTCATGGCCCGGGCGACCGAGAGGGGTATACGGGGGGACCTGGACCTCGCTAAGGTCGACTCGTTTGTGATCGCGGCCAATCGATTTGGGACTCTCACGCTGCCAGGCGACGCGTTGCTAAGGCCATTCGCCACTTTCACCGCTACGGCCGAAACGGTCGTCGGCGAAGCCGTCGAGGTCGAGGCGTCCATCCCTAGCGTTCATCATTCAGGTTTGGTTGACCGCGAAGGCGAGGCCACGCTGAGGTTTGACTTCGGAGACGGCACGGTCGTTGAGCAGACGGCGTCGATCCAAGAACTGCTCGAGTTCGACGAGATGGCCTCCCATGTCTACAGCGAGCCGGGGTCGTACGTTATCACGGTATCGGGCTCCGTCTCGGCGCGCAGCTCGCTCTCCGGCGACGTCGACCTCCGCCCCGTGCAAGCCACGGTCCTGGTCCGCGGCAAAGCGACGGTCACCGACACCCCCGGCGACGACGAGATCTCCCTCCGCAACGAGAACGGCCGGCTGATCGCAGGGGTAAACGGCGCCGACCAAGACCTCGGAGCATCGGACGAGATCGGCAAGGTCGAACTCCGGTTGGGCCGTGGCAATAACACGGTCGACGCCTCCGGCCTGCTGCCCACGCAGTCGCTGTTCGTTCCGTCGATCAGCAATCTCGACAACGAGACCAACACGATCACCGGCGGCCCGGGCCCCGACGTGATCTTTGGTGGCCGCGGCGCCGACGTTGTCTTCGCGGGCCCGGGCGACGATGTGATCACCACCAACCGCGGCAGTGACGAGGCCCACGGCCAAGCGGGCGACGACACCTTCGTCATCCCCGGCGGCTTTAACTTCGGCGCGGCCTTCAACACCGACCTGAAGGAACTGCTCGGCGGCGAAGGCTTCGATACTCTGCGCATCGCTGACCTTCAGGACGAGATGCAGGTGTTCGCCCCACTGCTGACCGGCTCGGAGTTCGAGGCCCAGCTTAACCTCTTCAAAGGAATCGGCTCGTCCCGGCCCGAGGTCCAGGCGTTTATCTCCGACCTCGAAAAGCTGTTCATCGCCCCCCAGAGCGAGGAGGTGAACGTCAACCTCCCGAACGCGGACTACTTTGAGCAGGCCGAGGTCAACGGCAGCCCCGAGGACGACCGCTACAACTTCACCAACGCCCAACTCGACACGGTTGCGCGCCTGCTCGACGGCGACGACGAGTACCTCGGCGGCGGCGGGGTCGACATTGTGGACGGCGGCCCCGGCGACGACGACCTCAACGGCAACGCCGGCGACGACGCCCTGACCGGCGGCCCGGGCGTCAACACGCTGAGCGGCGGCGCCGGAAACGACCGCTACCAGTTCGATCTGACCAGCGGCGTGATGGAGACCACCGACATCACGGACAGCTCGGGCGACGCCGACACCATCCAGTTCACGATCTCCAGCGACCCGCCGACCAGCGCCGAACCGATCACGGTCAGCGTCGACCTCTCCGTCGGGGGCAGCCAACAGGTTACCGACGACCTCTCGATCAACCTAGACCTGACCCTGGATATCGAGAACGTGGCCGTGTCCTCGGCGGTCGGCGGCGCGGACGTCTCCGGCACAACTGGGAACAACCAGTTCGCGATTGTTCCGCAGGCGTCCACCGGTGGGTCGCCTGGCACGCCAGAGTTCGTGTTCAACGATGGCGGCGGCGGCGACGACGACGCGTTCACCCTCGCCCTCGACTCCGAGCCCCTGCTCGACCTCGATATCCCGTCAACGGCCCTCGATACCACCGAGGGTCTGATCGGCGTGAAGTCCCAGCACGCCCCAAACAGCGGCGACGTGCTCAACTACGGCCCCGCGGCGGTCGTCTCGGTCGAGTTCCCCGACGCATTCCGCGCGGTCAGCGTCGACCTCGACCTGCAGGGCTCCGACCAGGAGGTCGACGTCAACGGGAATACGATGCGGTTCGAGAGCGCCATCCGCCACTTCGTCGGCAGCCCGTTCAACGACGTGCTCCAGATCGACGCCACCGTCAACCCGCGCCGCGTCGCCGGCGGCGCCGGGGCCGACGAGGTTACGATCGACGCCGGCGGGCGGCCTGTCACCCAGACGACCAACGGCGATGAAACCACGGTCGAAGTCGCCGGCTACGCACCGATCGTGGTCACCGAGTTCGAGACCATTACAATCATCAACGACGGGACGCCGGGCGGGCTCACTCTGGATCTCACCTCAGGCGACGACGACGCCTTGCTCTCGCTGCGGTCGATCACTAGTGATAGCGCTGCAACGATCGGCCGATTCTTGCTCACTGAGTCGAGCGGTGCATTCGCCGCGGAGGCGTTCCTGCAGCAGGACGCCATTTCTGAGGTCCGCTCGGCCGGCGGCGCCGACTCGCTCACGATCGACGCATTGGGGCAGCCGGTCGCGGTGGTGGGCCTGGAGGTGCTGATCGCCGACCTCCCGGCGATCCGGCTAGTCGACTTCACCGAAGTCACCATCGTGAACGCGGGCCTGCCGGGCGACTACAATCGCGACCGCCGGGTGGACGCCGCCGACTACACCGCGTGGCGGGACAGTCTAGGCGCTGACGCCGGAGCGTTGCCAAACGATGTCGACGGCGGCGCCATCGGGCAGGCCCAGTACAGCACCTGGCGGGCCAACTACGGCCGCGTCGCGGGCGCCGAGGTGTTCACGCTGCCCGCAGCAACTGTGGCCCCTCCCGCTCCCCCCGTCGATGTTGCGGCGATGGACATCGCGCTCGCCTACTTCGGCGGCGCAACCGACCGTACTGTCCGCGAACCTGCCGCACCGATTGAGGACTCGCCGATTGTGTCCGAGAGCGACACCCGGCTGCTCGCCGCTGCTTTAGATGGCTACGTGATGTCGAAAGAGGTCCAAGCGCACAACGAAGCAATCGATTGGCTAAGCAGACCAGGTTCGGAAGAAGCGCGGCTTGAGGCCTCCGCTTCGCAAGGCGTCGATTCCCCCAATGTTAGCCCGAGTTCCGCGTTCCGCCCCTTCACAACGACCTTGCCGACCAGCGCTTAGTCGCCGCTCGGCACACTATCGTTATCGAACGTAGAGGGTCGCTCCAGTCCGTCCGCGGAATGGGGAACGGCGCAAAAACGCCGACCTCCGTCTTTCAACTGATCCCGCAGTCTTTGGTGGATCGGTGTGCGGGCGGAAACGTCGACAGGGCTTCAGGTTTGTTGCTGAAACCGGCCACCTAGCGCGGTCTAATGGAGGGGTGCTGGCGTTCGCACGAGCCGCTTGCAGGGGGACAGCGCTACGCGTTTCTGGTCGCATCTGACCACCGCGGATCGCGTGGTCTGCCTGGCAGCGTCGTTGTGGCTCAGTGCGGTGGTCTCGTGCCGTTGTGATTCTCGAAGCGGCGCTGTGTTGAGTCCCATCGGCGGTACCGAAATCGGACAAAACACTCGCTTCCCACTGGAGGATATTGCCGCAATGCCTTGAATCGAAAGCACTTAAGAACAACCTGGGCGGAGGTACGGTCCGAGTTTTGTCCGCTCCGCGCGTGTTTTTGGACAAAACCTATCGGACAGAACCCGGGGGGCAGAGCTGGGAAAACGTGCGGGCCGGCGGGAGGCAGAGCTCGTTGCGCAGCCGAGTGGCGTGAACGGCCGGGCTTTGCCGCGGTCAGCTGGCCGGCGTGCTGATCACCTCTTCCAGCCGCGACCGGACGGCGTCGAGCCGGTGGTCGCCCTGCGGCTTGGCGCCGTCGCGTTCGCTGACGTAGAACACGTCGACCACGCGGTCGCCGGAGGTGCCGATCTTGGCGAAGCCGATGACGAGCTCCAGCTCGTGCAGCGCGCGGGCCAGTTCGTACAGCAGCCCCAGCCGGTCGAAGGTGAACACCTCGACAATCAGCCACCGCTCCGCGATCGACGTGTCCAGCCGCACCTCGCTGGTCTGGTTGCTCAGCTCGGCCTGGCTCTGGGCGGTCTTCTCGCCCCACACGCGGCGGAAGCGGGGCGGCTTGTCGGAGTCGATCGAGTTCTCCATCGCCCTGGAGATCTTGTAGATCCGCTCGGGGTCCGAGCCGGCGGGCGAGTCGGGGTCCTGGGCGACGTACCGCAGCAGCAGCAGGTCGTCGGCGAGCATGGCGGTCTCGGCCTGGTTGATCTTGAGGCCCGCGGCGCTCAGCGCGCCGGCCATGCCGGAGAATACGCCGCGTCCGGAGCCCTGGTCGACGCCGGCCAGGAACTCGACCGCGCCGAGCGTGGGGTTGTGCCGGCCCCAGGCCGCGCCGCGGCGGTTGTTGAGCAGCCGCAGCCGCTCCAGCGTGTCCACCACCTGCTGCGCCGTGTGGGTGGTGATGAACGACTCGGGCAGCGCGTCGTTCTGGCGTTGGTACCAGGGGTCGCGCTGCTGCTTAGCGGAGAGCGCCCGCCAGCACGCCTCGCGGCGGGCGCGCACTCGGCGGCCGGGGGAGTCGTCGCCGTCGGGCTGCAGGCGGCGGCGCGTCCGCTCGTAGAGCGAGCCGAGCATGTCGCCCTTCCACTTGGTCATGACCTCGGGCCCCACGGCGCACATGTCGGCCAGCGTGAGGAGGTACAGCAGCTTGAGCCGCTCGGCGGTGCCGACCAGCTCGGCGAACGCGGTGATGGTGTCGGGGTTGCTGATGTCGCGCCGCAGCGCGATGCGGTTCATGCTGAGGTGCTCGCGGATCAGGAACATGAGGGTGTCGCGGTCGTCGGTGGGCAGTTCGAACCGCTCGGCGGTCTGGCCGGCGATCCGCTCGCCGACGACCGAGTGGTCCTCCTCCTGGCCCTTGCCCAGGTCGTGGATCAGGAGCGCCAGGTGCAGGAACCACTTGCGATCGAGCGAGTCGTACGCGCGGCCCGAGCGGCCCCCGCGCGTGGCGTAGCGGGTCGCCTCCTCGACGGCTCGGATGCTGTGCTCGTCGACGGTGTACTTGTGGTACTGGTTGAATTGCAGCAGGCACCGCGCGCGGGCGAAGTCGGGCAGGAACTTCTCCAGCACGCCCAGCTCGTGCGCGCGGCGGAGCAGCCGCCCGAGCCCGTGCGGGTTGTCGAGCGCCTGCAGGAAGTCGGCCTTGAGCTGCGGCGTGAGCTCGTTGGAGTAGTTGGGCGCCGAGCGGTAGACCAGGTAGTTGGTGTCCTGCGCGATGCGGAGGTCGCTCAGCCGGGCGAGGTCCAGCAGGCGGAGCGCCTCGCCGAGCTGGCGTTCGAGCTTGGCGCGGCCCTGCTGCGTGGCGGCGATCTCTCGCGAGCCAATCTGGTAGTCCGCCTCGACCCGGCGGACGAACACCGAGTCGAGCACCCACTCGACGGTCGGCTTCGGGGCGGACAGCTCGCTCATGCGGGTGGCCAGGAAGCTGATGTGCCCGGCGTGGCGGAAGTAGTCCCGCATGAACCGCTCGACCGGCAGCAGGCCGGCCGACCCGTAGTAGCCGAACTTCTCTGCGATCCGGACCTGCTCCGCGCGGGTCAGCGCGTCCAGCTCCTTGCCGGCGTGGAAGTGCAGCTCGTTGCGGACCCGCATCAGGAAGTCGCGGGCGGTGACCAGCCGCCGGTGGTCGAACTTGGAGATCACGCCCCGCAGGCGGAGGCGTTCCAGGTCGCTCTCGCCGGCATGGGCGAACCACAGCCACCGCAGGAGGTGCAGGTCCCGCAGCGCGCCGGGCGAGCGTTTCACGTTCGGCTCCAGCAGGTAGACGGTCTCGCCGTACTTGTCGCGCTCCTCGCGGCGGGCCTCGACGAACTCCATGCACTGGGCCGTGACCCGGCGGGAGATCATCCGCCGGAACCGCTCGCCGAAGTCGTTCATCACCTGCTCGGAGCCGAACAGCCGCCGCGACTCGACCAGCGACGAAGCGATTACCGCGTCGTGCCGGGCCAGGCGGATCGACTCCTCCACCGTGCGGAGGCTCTGCCCCAATTGGAGACCAATGTCGAACACGTCCTGGGTCAGCCGCCGAGCGAAGCGCTCCACGTCGCGGTCGACGCGGCCCTGGTGCAGCAGCATGACGTCCACGTCGGAGAAGGGCGCCATCTGGCGCCGCCCGTACCCGCCGTGCGCTACCAGCACGGCGCGTTCGCGCAGCCGGTCGGCCACGGGGCGGGGGAAGTCGGCCAGCGCCGACTCGGCCACGCGCTGCACGGCGGCGTCCGCCAGCGCGGTCAGCTTGCGGCCCACCTGCACGCCGGGCATCCCCAGGTCGTGCTGGCGGCGGATCGCCTCGCGTCCCTCGGCCAGCCGCTCGCGGGCGTCGAGGAGTTCCTGCCGGAGTCTTGGCGCTGGTGAGCTGTCGGGAGGCAAGAATCTGTCGGTGTTTGCTGGGACAATCTGGGTGCCGGGGGCGCTCCCGGCAGGGAAGCCCCCGTAAGGTACTCGCCGACGTCAACTTGACTGTCGGGGGCTTCCGCTATCGCGGAGCGCCCCCGGCACCCTTAGAGTACGTCATTTGGAAGCAAGTACGCGCCGCTAGTAGTCAGGTTCAAACTGCAAGAAGAGCCGAGGCTCACCATCGAAGCCCGCGGCTTGTAGCTTACGTTGGGTGTCTTCGAATAGCTCAGCAAGCTGGGAATGACTGAGCGTGCACTCGTAGACGCCTTCGTGGCCGATCGCCCCAACAAGCTTTCCAATGAAGAGGAAATCCTGCTCGTTGACATCGTCAACGCTAAACCGTCCCCACCAATGCGCTAAATTGCAATCGCGTGCACGGACAACGCGTTCATCGATCCTTCTCTCAAGGGAATCTGACTCTTGTTCGGAGATAGGGAACCGAACCCCACAGAACACTAGCGTTGAATCAGCGCCCATTTATTCAGCCCGCCCGCCTACAGGGCCTCGCCGCCGGTCTCGCCGGTGCGGATGCGGATGCACTCGGCCAGGTCCGAGACAAACACCTTGCCGTCGCCGATCTGGCCGGTCTGGGCGGACTTGAGGATGGTGTCGACCACCATCTGCAGGCGGTCGTCGTCGACGACCACCTCGATCTTGACCTTGGGCACAAAGTCGACGGCGTACTCGGTGCCGCGGTACATCTCGGTGTGGCCCTTCTGCCGGCCAAACCCGCGGACCTCGGTGATGGTCATGCCCGACACGCCCTGCTCAGACAGCGCGTTCTTCACGTCCTCCAGCTTGTAGTGGCGGACGATGGCCTCAACTTTCTTCATAGCGATTCACTCCGTGGGTTGCCGGGGAGGCGATCCGGACTGCCGGCTGCACGGTATCCCCGCGACTATCTTACCATACCGGGGCGGCGCACCCAGAGCCCGAGGAGATTCGGTCCCGGGCCGCCGCGTACGGCCCTCTCCCCGCGGGGCCCGGACGAGCCCCGCGGCAGGCGGCTACAGCAGCAGGTAGCCCTCTTCCTCGTGCTCCATGATGTCCAGGCCGCGGCGTTCGGTCTCCTCGTCGACCCGCAGCCCGGTGATCGCCTTGACGACCAACAGCAGCACAACCGTCATAACGATGCTGAACACCCAGGTCACGACAGTGGCGACGATCTGACCGGTCAGCACCGTACCGCCCTCCAGCAGGCCCAGCTTCTCGCCGTTGGCGATGTCCCAGCAGGCACGCGTCGCAAACACGCCGGTGAGGACCGCGCCGAGCGTGCCGCCGATGCCGTGCACGCCGAAGGCGTCGAGGGCGTCGTCGTAGCCGAACTTGCCCTTCAGACCGCACGCGATCGCGCAGACCACGCCGGCGATGGCGCCCATGGCGAGCGCCGGCATCGGCTGCACGAAGCCGGCCGCCGGCGTGATGCAGACCAACCCGGCCACGGCGCCGGACGCGGCGCCCAGCACGCTGGGCTTGCCGCGGGTGAGCCACTCGTAGAGCGACCAGCCGAGCACCCCCGCGGCCGCGGAAAAGTGCGTTACCGCGAACGCGCTCGAAGTGAGCCCGTCGGAGGCGAGCTCGCTGCCGGCGTTGAAGCCGAACCAGCCCACCCACAGCATCGCGGCGCCGAGCGCCGTGTAGGTCAGGTTGTGGGGCCGCA
Organism: Posidoniimonas corsicana; assembly: GCF_007859765.1. Taxonomy (NCBI): domain Bacteria; kingdom Pseudomonadati; phylum Planctomycetota; class Planctomycetia; order Pirellulales; family Lacipirellulaceae; genus Posidoniimonas; species Posidoniimonas corsicana. Next base: position 352,785 of record NZ_SIHJ01000005.1, on the reverse strand, counting down.
TGTCGTCCTGGCCCCAGCCGCGGCGGCGGCCCAGCATGATCGCGCACACCAACGCCGAGATGCCGGAGCTGATGTGCACCACGGTGCCGCCGGCGAAGTCGAGCGCGCCGCCAGAGATAGCGTCATCGGCGCCGAACGCCAGGATGCCGCCGCCCCATACCCAGTGGCAGAGCGGGCAGTACACGAGCGTGCCCCACAGGATGGAGAACAGCACCATTGCGCTGAACTTCATGCGCTCGGCGAAGGCGCCGCAGATCAGCGCGGGGGTGATGATAAAGAACATGCCCTGGAAGAGCATGTGCGTCAGCCGCGGGATAACGCCTTCCATCGGCGTGACTGGGGCGGCCGCTTCTTCATCCCAGTACTGCTGCACCTGGTTCATTAAGAGGTAGTCGCCGTTGCCGATGTAGGGGTTGTCGCCGCCGAAGGCTAGCGAGTACCCGTACAGCGACCAAAGCACGGTCATCAGGCCCATCAGGAACAGGCACTGCATCATCACGCTCAGCACGTTCTTCTTGCGGACCAGGCCGCCGTAGAACATCGCCAACCCGGGGGCGGTCATGAACAGCACCAGCGCGGTGCAGGTCAGCATCCAGGCGTTGTGCCCGGCCAGCGCGGCCCCGTCGACGTCGGCCGCGAGGCTCTCGAGGGTGGGGCCCTCCGCGACGGAACCCTCTTCCTGAGCCAATACGGGCCCTGCGAAGGCCACGAGCGTCAGGAGACAAATGCCAACAAGACAGCGGCGGCGGGTCCACCAAGCCATTATCCGTATCCTCCGAGTGAGAAGAGTGTCCGCTCTGACTGGGGCGGGCCGCCAAGCAGAAATGGCGGCGGATGCGGGCCGCTGCGGCCTGCCCTCAGGCGAGACAGGATAAGCCGGCGCAATGCTAGCGTAAAGTGCCGACCGGTTACCGGACGCACTTTGCGGAATGAACGCACGGAGCCGCCGCGGTCAGCCCGGCTTCTCCCACGGCACGTCCCCGGCGCCGGAGGCCTGATTAGTCCAGCGGGCGGCGACGAACAGGAAGTCGCTCAGCCGGTTCAGGTACGAGATCAGCAGGCTGCGGATCGGCTCGACGTGCGACAACGCCACCACCCGCCGCTCGGCGCGCCGGCACACGCACCGCGCCAGGTGCAGGTGCGAAGCCGCCAGGTCGCCGCCGGGCAGGATAAAGTTCTTCAGCGGCGGCAGCTCGTGCTCGAGCGAGTCGATCGCGTTCTCCAGCTGGTCGACGTCCGCCTGCTGCAGGAGCGACGTGCCGCGGGCCTCCGGGTCGGGGGTCGCCAGCTCGGCGCCCAGGTCGAACAGGTGGTGCTGCACCGCGGAGAGCGTCTGCGTCAGCTCCTGGCTGTCGGACAGCGTGACCGCTAGCTGAGCGCGGGCGACTCCCAACGCGGCGTTCAGCTCGTCGACGTCGCCGACCGACTCGATGCGGGCGTTGTTCTTGCCGACGCGGCTGCCGCCGAAAAGCCCGGTGGCGCCGTCGTCGCCGCCGCGGGTGTAGATCTTCATGACGAGCGAGGGGGCAGAGGTTGGGGCCGGGGGTGTGTCACCTTTGGATCTCATTCTCCGACGCCCGGCCCGCCCCGCAAGGGGTGGGACCGTCGCGATCGCGGTCGCTGCCGGTGCGGCAGGATGCTATAAACAGTTGCTGCCGCCCTGCCCTCACTGCTCCTGTGTCATGTCCGAGATGAAGACATTCGTGTTCACCGACATCGTGCAGTCGGTCACGCTGAAGGGGCAGATGGCGGGCCGCAGCGACGCCGAGCGGGACGTGGCCTACGTCACGAACATCCTGTCGCCGCACCGGCGGCTCATCGAGTCCGGACTGGACGCCAACGGCGGGCGGGTGGTGTCGACCGCCGGCGACGGGCACTTCCTGGTGTTCAGCAACACCATCGCCGCGGCGTCGTGGGCGGTGCAGGTGCAGCAGGCGCACCAGGACACGCCGATCGTCACGCCGCGGGAAGAGCAGGTCCAGGTCCGCATGAGCCTGCACGTCGGCTTCCCCCAGGCCGACCCGGGCGACCCTGACAACTTCATCGGCCGCGTGGTCGACTACGCGGCCCGGCTGAACGACTACGCCACCGGCGGTCAGATCCTGATCTCGGCCGCCGCGCTCGGCCTGCTGAAGGACGCCGGCCTGGAGGGCGTGCGGTTCCACCCGCACGGCGAACGCGAGCTCCGCGGCATCGGGGCGATCGACGTCTACGAGCTGCTGTACGACGACTCCGGCCCCCGCCCCACCCGCGACAAGCCCAAGGGCGAGGACCGCCGCGCATGGACCGTGCTGCCCGCCACCATGGGGCTGACCGAGTACTCCGAGCAGGGCGGCTCGGCCGGCGCCGCGACGCAGATCCACCACCGCCGCTCCACGCCCGCCAAGCGGCGGCTTGGCAACTACGAGCTGGAGGAGCTGCTCGGCGCCGGCGGCATGGGCGACGTCTACAAGGCCCGCCACGTGCAGTTCGACCGCGTGCGCGCGATCAAGGTCATCAAGCCGCACTACCTCGAGGCGGGCAGCCAGGGGATCATCCGCCGCTTCTACCGCGAGATCAAGGCGGTCGGCGCGCTCGACCACCCGAACATCGTCGTTGCCGTCGACTCCTCCGCGCCCACCGACGACACGCACTACCTGGTGATGGAGTACGTGCACGGCGTCAGCGCCGAGGACCTGGTGAAGAACGCCGGCCCGCTCAGCGTGCCCGACGCGTGCGAGGTGATCCGCCAGGCGGCGCTCGGCCTGCAGTACATCCTCACCCAGGGCATGGTGCACCGCGACATCAAGCCGTCCAACCTGATGCTCACCCTGGAGCAGAAGCGCCGCACCTCGGAGCTGGCCGCCGCCGACCCGCCCACGCAGCCTCTGGTGAAGATCCTCGACCTCGGCCTGGCGCTGCTGGTCGACGAGGACCAGCCACGGCTCACACAGATGGACCACGGCGCCATGGGCACGGCGATGTACATGTCGCCCGAGCAGTGGAAGACCACCAGCGTCGACATCCGCTCGGACATCTACAGCCTGGGCTGCTCGCTCTACCACCTGCTGACCGGCAGCCCGCCCTACTTCGACTCGGACCTCAAACCCGAGCGGGCCCACGAGCGGCTCGCGCCGCCCAGCGTGCGCGAACGCGGCGACGCCCCCCGCGCGCTCGACGCGGTGCTCAAGAAGATGATGGCCAAGTCGCCCGCCGACCGCTACCAAACCCCGGCCGAGGTTGCCGACGCGCTGGCGCCGCTGGCCGACGGCGCCGACCTGACCACGCTGATCAAGCGCAACCAGGCGCCCGAGCACGGCGCGACCACCGTCGGCGCCGCCCACGGCGACACGCTCGCCGGGTCGAACCGCGCGCGGGACACCGTGGCCGGCCGCCGGCGGCTGGACCCCGGCAGCTGGCGATCGTACGAGGACGCCCGCCCCGCCTGGCGCCGCTGGGCCGGACCGATCGCCACGCTGGCCGCGCTCGTCGCGATCGGCCTGTTCGCCTGGGCGACGATCGCCGGGCTGCAGGCGTCCAACCGCGCGCAGCGCAAGGACCAGCTCGCCAACCTGGCGGCCGCCATGGCGCCGCAGCTCGACGCCGAGATCGACCGCCGCATCGCAACGCTCGAGGACTTCGCCAAGGACCCCAGCCTCCGCGCAGCGATGCAGCAGCTCACCGACTCGCCCGAGAGCTGGAAGCCGGTGCAGGCGCTGATCAACCAACGCTACCTCCAGTTCGACGAGAGCCTGCCGTCCAACAGCTGGTTCATCACCGACCGCACCGGGCTGCAGATCGCCCGCTCCCCCGAGAGCGACTCGATCGGCAACAGCTACTGGCAGCGCGACTACTTCCACGGCCAGGGCAAGAACCTGCCCGACGACGCCGAGCGGCCCGAGCCCCTGAGCGGCCCGCACCTGTCGTCGGTCTACCGGTCCGACAGCACCAACCAGCTGAAGGTCGCCTTCAGCGTGCCGATCGAGAACGGCGAGCGCCGCCCCGAGGACCGCAAGGTGCTGGGCGTGCTGGGCATGTCGATCGAGCTGGGCGACTTCAAGCTGCTAGAAGACAGCCGCATGCTGACCCGCCCGCTGGAGCTGGTGCTGGTCGACCTCCGCGAGGGCGAGGTGGAGGGCGGCCCGGAGAAGGGCCTCATCCTGCACCACCCCGACCTGGACCGCTTCGCCAGCGCGTTCCGCCTGCCGGACCAGACGCTCGGCGAAGTCGAAGAGTCCATCCAGGGCGACCGCTACCGCAGCGAGGACCGCGTGCTGCAGGGCTACCCGGAGCTGCTGGGCCGCGGCCAAGAGAAGTACTGGGGCGGCTACCTGCCCGTCGACGTGCCCAGCCAGGCCCAACCAAATGCAAAGTGGCTGGTGATTATTCAGGAGCCGGAGATGTAGGCTGTGGAACCGCCAAGGACTCCGAACGGGGTGCTGTGTGGTGCGAATACCCTAATGGAGAGTCGATGCCCATTCAGATTCAATGCACCGCAGTCGTAGCGCGAAACGACGCGATCAATCGAGTCTTGGACGGCGGCCCGGAAGCGTTCTGCGAGCTCTCGCGGAGCGGAATGAGCTACTCAGATGAAAAGCTCTCGCAGGCGAGCTTTATGTCCCCGGTGGATGCGGAGGAGTTCGCCAAGCTGTTGGAGCTCCGCGGCCTCGGGCGAGAGGGGAATTCGCCGGACTTCGTCATCGTGACCGCCCACGACCAGGCCATCAGCCCGTCCTGCGATTGGCTCTTCCTCTTTGAGTACGAGCAGCGGCTTATCGCGACGCTTCGCGGCTCAGACTCCCGGACTGTTATCGCTGCGTCAATCGACGCCGAGTACGACCCCAACGCGGTCGAGCACCACAGCGCCGAGGACATCGCTAAGAACTACGAGTTCGTCGAGCGAAGTGAAGGCATTGACACCTACCGCGAAAAGGCCACCGGCCGCCTCGTGTACCACGCCCGGCAGACAGAATCCGCCGAGGAGGTAATTGCGCGGGCCTTTGACACCGTTTGGAGCCATCGTCGAGAGCCGGGCATGCCCGCCCGACAGGGAAAGGAAGCTGCCGAAGTCCGCGCGACAATCGAGGGCCTTCAGTCGCTCGCCACGAAGCACCCTGAGGAGTCTAAGGTCGCCTTTGCGTTGGGCTTGGCCTGGTTCGCCATTGGCGACGAGAATAAGGCTGCGTGTCAGCTAAGACGAGCGGTCGAGCTGGACCCTGAGAACGCCGTGTATTGGAAGGAGCTGGGTAGTTGCTGCCTGACGGCAAACAACCTTCCAGACGCGCTCTTGGCGGCCACCAAAGCAGCCGCGATCAAGCCAAACGCCGCAGACCTGCTCGGCAACCTCGCGGCCGTCCAGTTGCTGAATGGTCTGGTCTCCGAGTCCAGCAATACTATCAACCATGCCATCGGCTTGGCCCCCGAAGACGAGGTGAATCGAAACATCCAGCAGCTGGTGTCCGCGGTCTCCGCAGGCAAGATCGAGCGTCCCAAGACGCTTGATGAGATGATGAGGCCCTCAATGTCCAAGTCCTGGCTTGCCAAGCTACTCGGCAAGTAGCTGAGAGCAAGCAGGTTAGAGCGTCCCAGGCAGGCCCTCACCGCCACGCGTGAAGCGCTTCGGGTGCGTCGAGGTCACCAATTTCGCAAATCAGGCTATGCCTGACGGCCGTCCCTCACTCTGATGGACGGGCATCAGTCACAGCCTGACCTACTTGGCCGACCTAGACGACTGTCAGCCGCCGAATCATGGGTCTGCCGATGCTGCCTGACGTATGAGGGATTCCTACAAGATTTGAGTAGAAAACAGGCCAGCCTGCGCGGTCCAATGGTGAGTGCATTGATTCCGTAGAGGGGGCTGGCGGGGGTCTGCCCCCGCCGGTGCAGGTCAGGCGGCAGTTCTTCGAGGGAGCGACCGCACTTTTGTCCCTATAGATGCGTGGAGGTGGACAAAAGTCGCCGGTCCGCTGGCACAGGAGGACGGTTAGACACTTGCATACAAGCGTAGAAAGAGCTCTTGGGCCTGAGGTGGGCAGCGACTTTTGTAGCTCTGTAGAAAGCTTCTAGATGTTTAGAGGATCATGAGGTTGAGAGTGAGGGTCTTGAGGGCGGCTTCGCGTCGCTGCATGGGCTTTTTTCGTGCTCGCAGCTGGGGCCCGAGGAGGCGTTTGAGCATGCTGATGGTGGTCTCGGCCTGGGCGCGTTGCCCGTAGCGGGTGG